>NZ_JACJOQ010000123.1:0-10974 GCF_014695635.1 Coleofasciculus sp. FACHB-712
TTGGTAGTCGTGTTGTTCGAGAGCTTTGGCAAAATCGTCCATAGAAAATGACGATTTTGCATCTTGAGAAGAGGTCGATTTGGAATTCATGACAACTTAGTTGATTGAAAAAAGTAATTCCCGACTCGCTGATTGCTAGTGTGGGAAAAAATTTATGCCGCTTGAAGTTCGTGTTCAAACAGCTGTTTTACCTGCTTCCAGGCATCGGCGGCTGTGGTGTCATTGTAACTGGCGCGATGGTCGCAGAAAAACCCATGTTCAGCTCCATCGTAGCGAAAGACACGATGGGGAATGTGGTGTTTCTCTAGCTCCGCTTCAATTTGATCTACCTGTTCGGCGGGGATGCTGGCGTCCTCCATGCCGAAAAAGGCGTAGAGCGTGCCTTTGATGTCTTTTGTGCGTGCGATCGTTGGTTCGCCGCCGCCAGGAGTGTTAGTAGCAACGCCAGCACCGTAGAATGACCCTGTAGCTTTGATATCGGGTAAAGTCGCGGCAAGGTAAGCAACGTGACCCCCAAAGCAGAAGCCGATGCAGCCAAAGACAGGTTTGACTTCGGGCAGGCTTTTGAGGTGATTAATTGCCGCCTGGATATCGCCCAGTAGTTCTGAGGCTTGAGTTTGATCCTTGTACTGTCTGCCAATTTGAATGTCTTCCGGAGTGTAGCCGGTTTCAAAACCCGGTGCTTGGCGTTGAAAGATTGCTGGCGCGATCGCTACATAGCCTTCCTTGGCAATTCGTTCTGTTACCTCCCGGATGTGAGCATTCACTCCAAAAATTTCCTGCAACACCACAATGCCTGGAAAAGGCCCCTCCCCTTCCGGCATTGCCAGGTAAGCCGCAATTTCTAGATCGCCATTGGCAATTTTGAGGTGTTTTGTCCGAATCTTGCTCTCTGTCATGATAATTCTTCTGTATCCTCTGCCGTTTTTTTAGCAGATAGTGCTACTATTTTGTCTACCAGCAAATTACCCTATTTTTTACAGGAATAAAGTATTTAAAAGTTCATGACAGTGCTGCACAAATTATCGCATTCTTTTATCAAGAAAATTTATATAAATCAAACCATAACTTTTTTGTTTAAAATATTCCAATTTTTAAATAATTTGTAATGCTAGCTAGTTTTATTGTGTAGTTTTGTGCGGCTATTGAAGAGTTGCTGACTGTCGAGAAAAGGGATTTTTGGTTAAATGAGTCAAGAACGATAGCTGTTTTTTGTAATCATTAAAAACTCAAAAATTATCAAGGACTAAGGGAAGGAGTTCGACCTTGGCAGACTGGAGAGAAAAAGAAAAACCGACCGGATTATTCACTCGGCAACTTACCTTCATCGCTATCGTTACCTTAACAGCGCTTATCGTCAATAAAATCATCGAGCCGTCACCTCAACCTTCCCCTCAGCATCAGTTTGCGATAGAGGTTCGTCAGGACAAGCCGGAAGCTCAACAACTCCCCAGCGTCAAACCCGAAAATTCGCCACCGAGGGAAATAATACCGCCAGCGAGTAGCGCGATCGCTGACACGGCAGAGGCTTCTCCATCGCCAAGTGTATGGGCGATCGCACCATCTATCCCAGTTCAGCAGACACTCCCCATTGTCGAACCGGAAAATTTACCGAGTGAAACAACACCTTCAGCGATCGCTCTTTCACCCGCAGCCGAAAAAACCTTCCCAGTGCCTACCGAGTATCGGGGAAAAACCATTTATCAGGTAAAGCCGAAGAATCAGAAAAAAGTCATCGCCCTCACCTTTGATGATGGCCCTTGGGGGGAAACGACATTGCAAGTGCTGGACATCCTCAAGAAAAACGGCATCAAAGCCACATTTTTTTGGGTAGGAGAGCAACTGCAAAGTTATCCAGCCGTAGCGCGACGAGTGGTTGCTGAAGGTCACGCCATTGGCAACCATACCTGGCATCACTCCTATCGTCAGATGGACGAGGCTACGGCGGCAAAGGAAATAGATGATACAGCCGCACTCATCTACAAGACAACCGGAGTCACAACCGCTTACTTCCGCCCTCCCGGCGGCAACTTGCAAAATGGGTTAGCGGCTTACGCCCAAAAGAACAACTACGCCGTGATGATGTGGTCGATTAACTCAGCGGACAGCCGCCGCCACCGCCTCACCGCGCCCAAATTGGTCAAAAACATTCTCAAGAGTGCCTTCCCAGGTTCTATTGTGCTGATGCATGATGGTGGCGGCAACCATTCGACAACGGTTCAAGCTTTACCCCAGATCGTTGAAAAACTCAAAAAGCAGGGATATCAGTTTGTCACCTTGCCGGAACTACTAAAGAGGCAAGAGACAACAGACGCTACTGATTCCGTTTCTAGCGGGGAAGCAGAAACACAGATTCCCCCTCGATTAGAGGAATTTCCGCACTCCCCCGGAGAACAACCCGAACAGTATTTCCCTGGGTGAGAGCGTTTTAGACTTTTTTGGAGTTTAGATGCTGGCTTGTAGAAGACTTGCAGCAAGTAGCGCTAAGAGCGTATGTGCTGATGCGATCGCGTCTCTACTAGATAGAGCAAGTGAGAAGGAGGCAGAATCTTGAAAAACCAGGGCGATAACTCAGCTTCTGTAGCGCATTATGCTATTAAAGAATTGCCCTTCTCACGGCTTCATGAGAATCAGAGTCCTTGGAGGCTCGTAAATGGTTCAGTTTCATATTCAACCAGACAGTGAAATTCCAGCGTCAAAACAGCTATTTGACCAAATGCAGTTTGCGATCGCCTCGCGACAGTTTCCCCCAGGTCATCGATTGCCCAGCACTCGGCAGCTAGCAATGCAGACAGGTCTGCACCGGAATACCATTAGCAAGGTGTACCGGCAGCTAGAAGACACTGGATTAGTAGAATCCCAAGCTGGATCGGGAATTTATGTCAAAGCCCAAGGAAACGAGGGCGGCACTGGACATAGCGGCCCCATACACGAACAATATCCCCATGCCTACAAGCTGGTGCAGCACAGCCTGGATGAACTGCTCAACCAAGGTTGCACCCTCAACCAAGCCAGAGAACTATTTCTAGCAGAAGTTGACTGGCGCTTACGCTGTAGTGCGCGAGTGCTGGTCACGGTTCCGTCACGAGACATCGGTGCTGGGGAATTGATGGTTCAGGAACTGGAAAAATCTTTAGGGATACCCGTACAGTTGGTGCCGATGGAGGAACTCAGTAAAATACTCGATCAAACCCACTCCGGCACCGTGGTGACTAGCCGCTATTTTATTGGGGATGCGGAAGCGATCGCTGCCCCACGAGCGGTGCGCGTCATCCCCGTCGATATTTACGACTACGCTCAAGAACTCCAGCTGGTTCAACGCCTGCCTAAAGACAGCTGTATGGGTCTGGTGAGTCTCAGCTCTGGCATTCTTGGAGTTGCAGAAATTCTGATCCACAGCCTGCGCGGGGATGATTTGCTGGTGATGACAGCCCAGGTAAAAGACACCTACAAACTCAACGCGATCGTTCGCAGTGCCCAAACGATTGTTAGCGATCGCGCCAGTTTTGCCACCGTCAAAGCCGCAGTCGCCGCCGCCCGTGAAGACATTATTCGTCCTCCGGAGCTATTATGTAGCGAAAACTATATTGGCACCAAGTCAATTAACTTGCTCAAGCGCGAACTCGGTTTAGGTTAACAATTTTGGATCTTAGATTTCAACGATCGGATTTCGACGCTCAGACAGTCTAGCTCATCCCATTTGGCAGCCTAAAGTGCCGATTCAGGTGGGATTACCCACCTGCACCCTTCGGTTCAGGCTGAACTTTTGGACGATCCAGATGCTCTAGGGTCTTCATCAGAGATTCAAGTTTTTCACTCAGAAACCCCTTCTAAAATTGGCAATTCCCTGTTGAAACATCGGCAAGAAGCAATCGGAGCAAAGATGACGATTTAGATGAAACCTTCGATGGGTTTAAAAGATGCCATTGAGAAACACCTTGCTACTAAAGCTTTCCGACCCGATCCCATTCCAGACTTTCTTTTGGAAGAAATCTTTACTTTAGGGATACACGCGCCATCCGGTTAAAATTTACAGTCTTGGCTTGTAAAATCACTCCACAAGCATATGTATTGCTGTCTGCTACTCTTAGGCGATGCCGCCGATGAACCAATCAAACATAATAAGGGGCGCTTTGGTATAGATCGGGTTTACTATAGCGACAGTTATGGTGATTTCCGTCTATAGACTTATGCAGAAGTTTTCAAAAAGCCCCTCCGGGTGATTGGCATAACCTGCAATTAAGGGTATATTTACACCTCAAGAACAGCCGGCTCCTTTTGCTTAGCGATCGCGTCCGGACCGCTAGCTGCAACTGGCAACTGTTGCGATAGTAATCGGGAACAATTTTGCTCTAACGCCTTCTTAATTTTTTTTAAATCAAAGGCGTTTTCCCCAAACCGTTGCCAAAACTGGCAATTCTTAAGCCAGAATCTGTAAAGATATCCTGACAGCTAAAACAAACTTTTGTGCGGAACTCTAACTCCTGATGCTATGACTGCTGTGCCCCTTCCTCGCCAGCCATCTCCCTTACCTGACGGCGGTACCACCGCCGAAACGACGCCTGTTTTCGCGCTCAAAGAACTGGTGGCGCGTTTGCATCGAGAACAGCGCAAGATTCAAGACTTGCTCTCGTCGTTAGGGTTTGCCCTGCGTAGCTTCAATAACTTGAATCAGTTTTTGGAGTTGATTCCGTTGATGGCAACGCGGGTCACAGATGCCGATGGCGGCATTCTCATCCGGTTTTTGCCGAATGGTCAGGTGCGGCTAGAACGCCTGCACTGTCAGGAAGGTCAATCTTGTCAGGATATTCGCAAGGCGCTTAACGCCGCAACCCGTCAGGCGAGTAATCCCTCGACAACGGCAGAGGGGGTCGCCACACCGCCATCATTGGATGCTCAACTGACTCGGTTTTTAGGGCCAGACATTCAGGTATTTGGCACTCCGATTCTGGTGAAAAATACAGAGCGAGGCCGTCTTTATGTGTTCAGCCGCGATCCCAAATATATTTGGACAGACACCCGGCAGAAGTTGGTGCGCTTAGTTGCCGATCAAACAGCAGTTGCGATCGCAAACGATGAACTTACCGTCGAACTACGCCAAAAAGAACGCCTAGATAAAGAATTAGAAATTGGTGCCGATATCCAGCTGCGCCTACTACCGCGACAATGTCCGAATATTTATGGAGTCGAACTAGCGGCAAAGTGCCAAACGGCTAGTCGCGTCGGCGGAGATTACTATGATTTTATTCCCGCCAATTATGACCAGCTGCGGCCCCAAACAGACAGCGATTCGGAAGTGGAAACTGCCCGAAGAGGATCGGTTCCGTGGAGCCTGGTAATCGGGGATGTCATGGGCAAAGGCGTCCCAGCGGGTCTAATCATGACGATGACGCGGGGGATGCTGCGAGCCGAAGTGCTAAACAGGCACTCACCGGCGAAGATCCTACAACATTTAAACCGGGTAATGTATGCCGATTTGGAAAACTCCCATCGGTTTGTCACCCTGTTTTATTCCGAATACGATCCGCAAACCCGGATTCTGTCTTACAGTAATGCCGCCCACCATCCTCCCTTGTTATGGCAGGCATCAACCCGTTCCATCAAGCGCTTGGATACCTGGGGAATGCTGATTGGTCTGGATGCCGATTCCCAGTATGAAGATGCCCAAGTCCAGCTGTATCCTGGGGACACGATTATTTATTACACCGATGGTTTTACCGATGCGGCAAATCAAAATGGCGATCGCTTTGACGAAGAAAAGCTGAGCCGCACCTTCCAGTGGGCTTGCCAGCATTGCAACGGCACCCAAGCGATTTTAGATTACCTATTTGAGCAAGTACAGCAGTTTATCGGTCCATCCAGCCGGAACGGAGATGATATGACGCTAGTGGTGATGCAGGTCAAAAGTTAATCGGTAATGAGTAATGGGTCATTTCCTATACCCATTACTCATTACCCATCACAGACTCCCCCACTAGCAAAGACATCAGCTTTGTGTTAATAACAATCTGAACGGATGCGCGAGCAACCTTTGCCAACATCTCTATTTGTTGTGAGGAGATCAGAGTCATGGTGCTTAATGAAATGCACGAAATAATCGGTTGGTTGCCCAACTTGACCCACAGTTACGATACGGTATCAGTATGGTTTTCGCACTCGCCAATCAATTGGCCCGTATTGGCGCAGCAAATCAGAGACCCAAAAGTGCTAGACCAGATGCAGAATGCCTTTAACTACTTCATTAAATCAGGGCAAGTCTGGGCACTGTTAATCGGGCTGTTTTTTGGCTACCTGATTCGAGGGATTACAGCTTAGTGGATGGCGTTTGAAGGTTTAAAAAGTTAAAGGTTGAAGGTTGAAAGTTGAATGTTTGGATACAACTTGCTCGTCCTGAAATTTGCTAAAGAGTAAGATGCTTGCCTTTGCAAGCTACAACCTTCTCGACGAGCCAACTTTCAACCTGCTCGCCTTTGAATCTGTTAATCCAACGTTACCAAGAAGCTCGTGACTCAACAAAAAACTTGGAGCCAACGGTTTGAATCGGCGTTGCATCCTGCGATCGCTCGCTTCAACGCTAGTATCGGCTTCGACATCGAACTCATTGAATACGACCTCACCGGCTCGACTGCCCATGCCAAAATGCTCGCTCACACCGGCATTATTTCAGAGTCGGAGGCACAACAGCTAGTCGCAGGCTTAGAACAAATCCGCCAAGAATACCGAGAAGGAAACTTCAATCCAGGGATAGATGCAGAAGACGTTCATTTTGCGGTGGAGCGTAGGCTGACAGAAATTACCGGAGATGTCGGTAAAAAATTGCACACGGCGCGATCGCGCAACGATCAAGTAGGCACTGACACTCGCCTCTACTTGCGAGATCAAATTTCCCAAATTCGCAGCCAGTTGCGCGAATTTCAGGGAGTTCTCCTCGACCTTGCCCAAAATCACGTCGAAACCCTAATTCCCGGCTATACGCACCTACAACGCGCCCAACCAGTCTCTTTAGCGCACCACCTCCTCGCCTACTTTCAAATGCTAGAACGGGACTGGGAGCGGCTAGGAGAAGTCTATGGGCGCGTCAATATCTCGCCTTTGGGGAGTGGCGCACTTGCCGGAACCACTTTCCCCATCGATCGACACTACACCGCCAAACTGCTCAACTTTGATGGGGTCTATGCCAACAGTATGGATGGCGTGAGCGATCGCGATTTTGCGATTGAATTTCTCTCTAGCGCCAGCCTGATCATGGTTCACCTCAGCCGTTTATCGGAGGAAGTCATCCTTTGGTCATCTCACGAATTCGGCTTTGTCACCCTCAAAGATAGCTGCGCCACCGGCTCCAGCATCATGCCCCAAAAGAAAAACCCCGACGTGCCTGAACTCGTGCGGGGTAAAACAGGTCGTGTTTTTGGGCATCTGCAAGGAATGCTAGTGCTGATGAAAGGGCTACCTTTGGCTTACAACAAAGACTTACAAGACGACAAAGAAAGCCTATTTGACAGTGTAAAGACCGTTAAAGGCTGCTTAGAAGCAATGACCATTTTGTTTCGCGAGGGGCTAGAATTTCGTACCGCTCGCCTTGCAGAAGCCGTCGCGGAAGATTTCTCCAACGCGACCGATGTTGCTGATTACCTAGCAGCGCGGGGTGTCCCCTTCCGGGAAGCTTACAATCTCGTGGGCAAGGTTGTAAAAACTTCCCTCGCTGCCGGTAAACTTCTCAAGGATTTGAGCTTGGAAGAATGGAAGGAATTGCACCCAGCTTTTGAGCCAGACATCTATGAAGCCATCTCTCCAAGACAAGTAGTTGCCGCTCGTAATAGTTACGGCGGTACCGGATTCGAGCAAGTGAGACAAGCGATTCAAGCTGCCCAGTCTCGGCTGAGTAGTTAGGACTGAGTAGTTAGGACTGAGGACTGAGTAATCAAGACTGAGGGCTAAATAGGGGATTTCTCAATTTCGCAAATGAGTTAGTAGCTGAAGAAAAATATTTTTCTTCCTCAGTCCTCAGTCCTCAGCCCTCAGCCCTCAGCACCGAGCAATGGCTAACCCATCGCGCCGCCCATTGCTCCCATTCCTCCTCCCATCTTGTCTTCATCCTCCTCGCTGGTTCTCTCTCCGGGCGATCTTTGACGCCGGAATTTAGAGAACCGACCCGTAGTTTGACGTTTACGAAACTTGCGGGCGTATGCTTGATTACGCTGCGCCTTTTCTTTCTTAGGGTTACGGCGCTTCGCCATGTTCACCTCTTTGATATACGACTAAAAAATGGTGCCTTTGGGTTTTCCCCTGCACCTGATGCTTGTTAGTGTTGTCAGTCACACCCAAGGCTTGGAAAAACAGTTGCTAGAATCTGCCAATCTACCGCGATCGCCCTCTTTTCGAGGGTTCTCCTTCGGCCTGGCTTGGTTGATCTGCATCTGACGCCCCATCCATTTTGCACCATCCAGCACCGAAATAGCTGTCTTTTTTTGCGGAGCTTCCACCCTCTCTACGAAAGCAAAGCCCCGCACTTTGCCTGTCTTCCGGTCGCTTGGTATCGCCACACTTTTGGCTGAACCAGATGCAGAGACTTGTTTAAAGTCTTTTGGAGTAACCTGCGAAGACAGACTTTCGATGTAAATAGTCATCCAACAATATCCATCCGAACAGTTGATTCAGATGAAAGCCGAGAGAGAGAAGAGCGACCTAGAAGCGCAAAATTAAAGCGTCTCTAGCAACTTCTCAGAACCTACTCTTGTCCAAGCGAATCTAGACAGAGAGTGTGTTGCTCTTCCAGAGCATTTTTTGGCTCTGGAAGCCTCTGCCTTCAAACCTGTGGAAGAAACACCGAAACAGGCTAGCCTAAAAACGGCGGGTCGCAGACTGACGTGACCGAACTTGCATCTGTAACGTATATCATAACAGCCTGTCAGCAGCCTACTAAAAAGCGCTGACTTGCTGCGGTTGAAAACATCCCCATGTCCCTAAAACTCAGCGATACTGCTTCTTGGCTGGGTAAAATTGTCAGCCGTAACCGCAGCAAAAAGCTAAAAAATTCCGCACCAAGCAGTTGATACGCCTTCAGCGCTGCACATGAATGCGATCGGCTCGGATGGTAACATTGAGAAGATTTATCTTCAGGTGACTGAATCTCAAAAAGCGGAAATTCTCGCTGATTTAAAATTTTAATTTGTAGAGGTGGATGAATAAGCAATTCTGGCATCCCCAGAACTATGCGGATTCAGCCCTTGGGGAAACCCTCCTTTTGCAAAGTTTTAAATTTTATCTGTAATCGGAGAACTTCCTGCTCATAAATTGACTCTAAACGTAAAAGTTCCTTTCTGCGTTGAAGTAAAGCTTCTTTTGCCTATGCGTCGGTCATGGCGATTTATACAAACAGTGCTAGGGATTATTTTCCGCCATCCCATTATCGGCACAACTATCATCCCGATTTTGCCGGATGGTCGAATTGTGTTCATTCGACGCGGAGACACAGGTGAATGGGGTTTTCCTGGCGGTATTGTTGATTGGGGTGAGGACATTCCGACATCAGCGCGGCGGGAGTTGGCGGAAGAAACTGGACTGGAGTTAGTAAAAATTCGCCGGTTAGTGGGAGTTTATTCTTCGCCAGACCGCGATCCCAGAATTCATTCGATTTGTGTAGCGCTAGAAGCGGAAGTGCAGGGAGAAATGCAGGTTCGGGATACGCTGGAAATTATGGAAGTCAAAGCTTTCTCTGTGACATCCTTGCCTCAAGGGAAACTCTGCCATGACCACGACCAGCAGTTGCAGGACTACTTGAACGGCTTGACAACCCTCGCATAAGCAGGATTTTCGATTTTGGATGAGTCAATCCATCGTCAATCTAAAATCTAAAATCTAAAAATCTAAAATCTAGGATGACTCTACCGTTACGCAATTCTCGAATTAAGCTGTCTCAAGGACAAATCTTCTGGCGCGAAGTTGGTCAAGGGCCAGTTTTGGTTTTTTTACACGGATCGGCTCACGATAGCAGTCAATGGCTAGCTGTCATCGATTGTTTGAGTCGGGATTACCACTGCTTTGCCCCGGATTTACTCGGCTTTGGTGACTCCGAACGCCCGGATGTTCACTACTCAATTGAGTTGGAGATGGAATGTCTTGCTGAATTGTTAGAAGCATTGAATCAGCGAGAAGTTTTTTTAATTGGTCACTCGCTGGGAGGGTGGATTGCGGCGAGCTTCGCGCTGAAATATTTGGAACAGGTGCGCGGATTAGTGCTGTTAGCTCCAATTGGGGTGGAAGCGGAGGGATTAAGAACCGAGCGATCGCGCCCCTCTCTATTTACATCTCTATTTAAGCGGTTGTCTAAGGTGGTATCCTCCGGGTGGCGATCGCTCATAGATGCGATCGCTCGTGTCTCCAACAATCGCCTGTTTCCCCGCAAGCAAACTGGGCAAAAGAAGCGGCGACAAGAACAGCCGGTGCAGTTTCCCACTACCGACAAGCTATTATTTCATCGCCGCCGCGCCGAAATTCAAGCAGAATTATTGAAAGAAAGACTGGAGTGGCTGAAAGTCCCCGTTTTGATTTTGCAAGGCGATCGCGACAGTCGTTCTAGAATTGCCGAAAGTCAAGCCTACGCGGACTTAACTCCATCAGCTCAGTTGGAAATTATTAGCTTTGCGGCAAACGATCTACCCGAAGCGTTGCCAGATGTCGTGGCTCAGTATATTCGAGATTTCGTTAGTAAGCATTAGGGGCGCATAGGCTGTGCGCTTGTAGTGGAGTTAATAAAAGAACCTCACCCCCCAACCCCTCTCCGCAAGCGGAGAGGCAGGGTGGTTTCATACAAACAGAGAAAAATGAGAATAATGCTTGAAGGTGATTGAAAATCAACCAATAGACCTCTTGCATGAATCAAGAAAATGAGCCAAAAGTAGGTAAGCGTTACTGAATCTGCTCATGCTCTACCAACAGTTGAAAGTCCTCAATCCGAGCGCCTTCAGACGGGCG
>NZ_JACJOQ010000124.1:0-6533 GCF_014695635.1 Coleofasciculus sp. FACHB-712
TGATGCCTGCCACGATGCCTAAATGATCGATATCTTTGACTTGGATGTTGGTGGGCTGTTGAGTCATTGCTTAAAAATACCTCTGACTCTACCAGCAACCTGCGGAATCTGGGATAAAGGCTCTGTTGCCCATCGACATCTAGCTGCTCATATATGACAAGATTGGGAAAGTAGTACACAACAGGTATTTTACTTTCAAGCGCTTGACTTTCATAGTTTGAATCAGGCTGAGTGCAGCGGAATGATGCCTTGGTCGAAAATGCGGTTATCGGTGCCGATACCGCTAATGATTATTCTGTCTGCATATACATTAAGTGCCGCAAAACTCAATTGACTAGTACAATGCGCCGTCCATTCTGAACGTTCCACCGGGCGGAGTCCTGCCCCTGCCCCACAGATGAGGTAGGTAGTACCATTGATGGGCTGAGTGCGCTCATAATGGTGGTCGTGACCGTTGATGTAAAGTTGCACTCCGTACTTTTTAAATAGTGGCGTCAAGGTTTGTATAAAGGGTTGATTAACCCCGTATGCACCCGATGAATAAATCTGGTGATGACCAACAACTACTTTCCAAGGGGCATTACTGCGAGTGAGTTCTTTTTCTAACCATTTTAGTTGAGTTTCCCAGTCAGCATTCTCATTAGTATCTAAAGCAAAAAATTGTACGGGGTTGCGGCGGAATGTGTAGTAGCGTCGTCCCTGCATATTAAAGCCTGGATAGCGCACTTGGGGTTCTCCGTTATCGGTGCGGATGTCGTGATTGCCAAGAACCGCCTGAAATTTTACTCCGCGCCGCAATAAAGCTTGATAGGGGCGCTCAAAGACATCGACAATTTTCTCGATTTCACCGTTGTTGTAAATATTGTCACCCGCAAGAATTGCTAAATCAAAGGGCTTTAGCGCGTGGTAACGAGCCATTGACGCTGCTACAGCATACTGGCTTGCCGAACCAGTGCCGGTGTCAGCGACGGAGACAAAGCGCAGGAGAGGGGATTGTGATGAACTAACCGTTGTCGATTTGAAGCCTAAGTTGGAGGAAGGGGAGGTTTTGGAAGTCTCTCCTGGGTTGATATCCTGACTCTGAGCGATTTGGCTGCGGAATTTTCTGACCAAAAAAGCTAAGCCGAAGCCACTGAGGCTACTTAAAATTAGAAAGTCACGGCGTTTAAGGGGCATGGATTACTTGATTAAGAGTTACGTAAGTTGGGCGCAAGTCGATTAAAGCAGAATAGCAAAGTGGTAGATTAGGGCTGTGAAGGCAGCATTCGGTAAAAATTTACCGTAATTGCACCTATTTGCACTGCCCTCAGGGGAAATTCGATGCCAGAAGATCAACCGAAACAGCCAACTTCTTCAGCTAAACCGGCACCCCAAACGCCGACGCCCACGGGGGCAAAAAGCCAATCGGGAAAAGCCCTCCAGCAAATTTGGGCTAGATTCCAACCCGTTCTGAAAGTGCAAAGCCTTAAAACTCTGCGTGGCACAATTCAGCTACTGGAAGGGGTTGTCGAAAAACTGGAGGCAGAACCTACCGAACAGTTACCCTCAAGGACTCCTTCTCCTCCGGAAAAGGTGGTATTTCAACCTACTGAGGGGGTGACAGAGCTGACGCCAGAAGTAACGCCAGAAGTAACGCCAGAAGCACCAGCATTGGCTACAGAGACGTCAGCCCTGGAAACCTCTGCGGACACGCCAGCACCAGAGACACCTCCTGCTGAGGTGGTGCCTTTGCCACCGACGCCGAGTCCTCTAGAGAGGTTCCGTCAGAGTTGGATGCGCTTTGTGATGTTGTGGAATGCGACGCTGGCGAGAATCCGCTCAATTCTGCCGGAATCAATCAGTCAAAAGCTGTCGAATACGGCTTTGTCGGGCGCGATCGCAGGCGTTCTTCTCGTAGTACTCTGGACAACAGCCGCCCTAATACCTGGGAAGCCTCCGACTGACGTGGCGAATCTTCCGACTTCACAAATTACCACTCCACCGGAATTAAAAGCGCCTGAAGCACCGGAACCCGTGGAAACGGTGACGCCGCCTCCCCCAGTGCTGACTCCAGAGCAAAACCTGATTGCCTCTATCCAAAATCGAGTCACTGAAATTACCAGCCAATATGAAAATGGGCTGATTCAGTCGATTGAAGCTAACTTTCCAGGCAGTTTGCTAATCGTGAAGGTAGGAGATGCTTGGTACAATCTCTCTGTCTCTAAGCAGGACAAATTAGCTGCTGAAATGTTGCAACGTGCTAGGGAACTCGACTTCAGCAAGCTACAAATCGCCGATTCTCAAGGCGACGTGCTAGCGCGTAGTCCAGTCGTGGGAAACACGATGGTGATTGTGAAGCGGCGTCAACTGGCGGCGACTTAGTTGTTGCGCGGGTGCCGCCAAATCTACCTAAAATACTTTTTCTGGTTATACCTTCGAGGCATCGAGGGTATTTTTGTTTTTGCACTTAACTACCGATTTCCCGCACGCACCGATTGGGGCGGATTGTTAAAGTTCAAACTTTGGGTTGGCAGCATCCAGGTAATCAGCAATCCCTGAAATGCACCTACTGCAACCAACGCCCATAAAAAGCCGGTTTTCCTGATAACTCGTGGTAAAGCGTGCATAAAAATTACCCTAGGTAGCGCCCTGGCACATTCACAATTTTTTAGACCACAAAGATAACTAGAGCAATCTTTGTATGCCTCTACCTAAAGAAGTATATCCCAATAATTACCTACGTGCTGAGACTAAATCTAGAAAAAAACTGCTGTTTCACGAGAAATACTGATGATTAAGTAGCCAAAGTTTTAATTATCACAATTGTTTTTAGCTAAAAATTATGATTTTTCGAGACTTGGGAAAGCAGCACGGTACATTTTTACGTTGTAATCTATACCTGTAATGGCGGTACCGACGACAACAGCATAAGCTCCTAATTCCAAGGCGTGTTTAGCTTGCTGCGGTGAGGCAATGCCACCTTCACAAATTGCTGGAACGCTTAGCTGTTCGACTATTTGGGCGAGAAGATCGAAGCCGGGAGGAGCCAGATTTTTTGTTTGGGCAGTGTAGCCATAGAGCGTGGTACCGACAATGTCTGCACCAGCCGCCGCCGCCGCGATCGCGCTCTCTATCGTATCCACATCAGCCATCACCGGCTTGCCTAATTCATCGTGAATCCGGGAAATGAGTGTTTCTACTGTTTCCGCGCCTGGGCGATCGCGTAAAGTAGCGTCAATGGCAATAATGTCCGCACCGGCTTGAGCGATCGCTTCCGCGTGTTCAAACTGCGGCGTAATATAGACTTCGTACCCCGGTATCTGTTGTTTCCACAGCCCGATAATCGGTGCTTTTACCCGTTCCCGGACTGCTTTTACATGAGCGGGTGTATCAATTCTGACACAGACGGCTCCGTTAAGGATAGCGGCTTGCGCGATCGCGGCGATCGCCGATGGCTCATGTAAAGGCGAGTCAACCGGAGCCTGACAAGATACAATCAGACCTTGACTCAGCGCGTTTAATCCTTGGGAATTTTGGTTCATGGTTTATCGTCAAATGCCATGAACATTGAACAACGAACCATGAGCTTTGAGCAATCCACTTTCAGCCAAGTATGAGAAAGTCATACCTTGGCAAGAGCGAATCTCAAGAGCCAATCTAAAATCTAAAATCGCTATTATGCATCGTCTAGCCGCTACTCCTGGGGGATGGAATCCTGACGCTGAAGGCGTCATTTTTATCGAACAAACCCCTGCCCCGATCGTCCTTCTCACCGCAGCTGACACCGATATTCAAACTCTCGCCGCAGCAGTATCCAAATTGCCAGAGGGATTTCCAGCGCTACGAGTCGTCAATCTCTTGCAGTTGCAGCAACAGCTCAGTATTGATACTTACGCTGAGGAAGTGCTAGAGCAGGCACAGGTAATTATTCTACGGCTACTGGGAGGACGTTCTTACTGGTCTTACGGGTTAGAAGTAGTACGCGAGACAGTGCAGCGAACGGGTGCAGCATTGATTGTCCTGCCAGGAGACGATCGCCCAGATCCTGATTTAATCAGTCATTCTAGTGTTTCTCTATCAGTTGTGAACCAGTTGTGGCGCTACCTCATCGAAGGGGGCGGGGAAAATTTCGCCAACGCCCTAAAATTTATTGCTGATGTTTGTCTAGAAGGTAGCTACAATCCCCCAGCACCGCAAGAAGTTCCTCGCGTGGGGCTTTATCAATGGGAAATGAGGGATGAGGAAGACAATCAGAAAAACCTAACCCCCCAGCCCCCTTCCCTACGAGGGCAGGGGGAGAATGACGCCTCTCTCCTTGCTGGAGAGGGGTTGAAGGAGAAATTAAAGCCAAAAGTTGGAATTTTGTTCTATCGCGCTCATTATTTAGCTGGAAATACAGCAGTCATTGATGCTCTTTGCCAAGCATTAGCCGCCCGAAAATTAGAACCCGTCCCCGTTTTTGTCTCTTCCCTGCGAGATCCAGATGTGCAGGAAGAAGTGTTGCAACAACTCCAACCTAAAGATGCAGAACCCATACAGGTTTTGCTGAGTACCACCAGCTTTGCGATTAGCTCATTGCCAAGCGCGAATGGTCAAAAATTAGCGATGAGCGATGAGCCATTAGCACTCAGTACCTTAGATGTACCAGTGTTGCAGGTAATCCTCAGCGGTGGCACGGTGGAACAATGGGAATCTGGGTTTCAGGGGCTATCGCCACGGGATATGGCGATGAATGTAGCGCTACCAGAAGTGGATGGGCGGATTATTAGCCGTGCGGTTTCGTTTAAGGCGGTGCAAACCCGGAATCCTCAGTTGGAAACGGATGTGGTGGTTTATGAGCCAGTACGCGATCGCATTGAGTTTGTTGCTGACTTAGCCTCTAATTGGGTAAAACTACGCCAAACTCCACCATCTGAGCGGCGAATTGCCCTAATTTTGGCTAATTATCCCAACCGAGATGGGCGTCTTGCCAATGGTGTTGGGTTGGATACCCCAGCAAGTTGTGTAGAAATCCTCAAGGCGTTGCAGTTGGCTGGGTATCAGGTTGAAGATATTCCAGCAACGGGAGATGAATTGATTGGGCGTTTAACGGCTGGGGTGACGAACGATCCGGAGGGGGAATTGCGCCCAGTCGGGCAATTTGTCTGTGGGGAAGAGTATCAGGAGTATTTTGCGACGTTGCCAGTGGGCGTGCAGAAGGGAATATGCGCTCGCTGGAGTTCGGTTTTGGAGATGAACCGCACTAGCAAAGCCATGCGCGTTAGCGCTTTAGACGCTAAGAACGCGAAGGAAGAGAGGGAAGAGAGATTTATTGAGTTAACTGGTTCTGTTTCTGAATTCCCGATTCCTGGTATTTATCTGGGTAATGTGTTTGTAGGGATTCAACCAGCGCGGGGTTACGATATTGACCCTAGTTTGAATTATCACGCCCCGGATTTGGAACCGCCTCATAGTTATCTTGCTTTCTACTATTGGGTGCGGCAACATTTTGGGGCTGATGCAATCATTCATGTGGGGAAACATGGGAATTTGGAATGGTTGCCGGGTAAAAGTGTGGCACTCTCTGAAAATTGTTATCCAGAGGTTGCTTTTGGCGCATTACCTCATCTTTATCCTTTTATTGTCAATGACCCTGGCGAAGGTTCGCAAGCTAAACGTCGCGCCCAAGCGGTAATTATTGACCATTTAACGCCGCCGATGACTCGCGCTGAACTTTATGGTTCTTTGCAACAATTGGAAGGATTAATTGACGAGTATTATGAAGCCCAGAGTTTAGATCCGTCGCGCCTGCCAGTGATAAGCGATCGCATCACTCAGCTAATCCTTGAAGAAAACCTCCATCAGGATTTAGGGTTAGAAACTCTTAACAACAGGGGTGAGGAAATCCAAAATTTCCTTACTCGCGCTGATGGGTATCTGTGCGAATTGAAAGAGGCTCAAATTCGAGATGGTTTGCACATTTTTGGGCAATGTCCGCAGGGGCGACAACTCAGAGATTTAATAGTAGCGATCGCTCGTCATCCCGGTACTCATCGGATTGGCTTAACCCGCGCGATCGCCCAAGATTGGGGTTTAGATTTCGACCCCTTAACAGCCGATCCCGCTCAACCGCTTCCTAGCAGCGCGGAACCCCCCCCTACCCCCCCCGTTCACAGGGGAGGCAAAGAGCATACAATTGCAGCCTATCGAACTGCCGGTGATGCAGTTGAAGCATTAGAACAACAAGCAGCTAACTTGGTGGAATATCTGTTTATCGCCGCCTCTCTTTCCACTCCCTCTTACCCCCCCCTCGCTAATGGAGAAGCTTGGGGTGGGGTTGATTTAAGTGATGCCACCCCCCTATTCACCCCCTCTTGCCCCCTCCCCGTTAACCAACCGGGTTGGGGTGGGGTAGGCACTGCCACGCAAAAAGAACTGGAGTGGATACGCAACTCCCTCCTGCCTTCCCTGCAACAAACCACCCAAGAAATCACCAACCTATTGCGAGGTTTAGATGGGCGCTTTGTCCCTAGTGGTGCCTCTGGCGCACCAACACGAGGACGCCCAGACGTTCT
>NZ_JACJOQ010000125.1:0-3799 GCF_014695635.1 Coleofasciculus sp. FACHB-712
ATTTTCCTGGATGACTTGCAGTGGGCTGATTCGGCCTCTCTGAACCTGCTCAAACTCCTGCTAACCGAGCGCGATGCCTACGGCGGCAAGCAACGCGGTTATCTGTTCATCATCGGAGCTTATCGGGATAACGAAGTGTTCCCGACTCACCCCTTGATGCTGATGCTCGACGAGGTCAAAAAAGCTGAAACCCCGCTCCATACCCTCACCCTGGAACCCCTGAGCCAAGGGGATGTGAATCAGTTAACGGCAGATACGCTGAGTTGCTCGATTGAATTAGCTCAGCCATTGACAGAGTTGGTCTGTCAAAAAACCAAGGGAAATCCCTTCTTCCTCACCCAATTTCTCAAAGCCCTGCATGAGGACGGCTATATTTCGTTTGATTCCCAGGCAGGACATTGGCAGTGCGACTTAGCAACGGTGAAGTTACTCGCGCTCACGGATGATGTCGTTGAGTTCATGGCACTTCAGTTGCAAAAATTACCTGCTGCAACCCAGACTGCTTTGAAGCTGGCAGCTTGCATTGGCGCTCAGTTCGATTTGGCGACCCTGGCGATTGTCAATGAGCGATCGCCCGAAGATACCGCCATCGACCTCTGGAAAGCTTTGCAAGAAGGCGTGATTTTACCGATCGCCGAGGTCTATAAGTTTTATCAGCCGTCACCACTTCAGGTGGCAGAAGTCAACCAGGCAGCAACCTTTAACTGTTCCTATCGCTTTCTCCACGATCGCGTTCAGCAAGCCGCCTATTCTCTCATCCCTAACGAGCAAAAACAGACGACTCATTACCAGATCGGGCAACTGTTGCTGCAACAAGTTTCCCCTGCCGCCAGAGAAGAGCGCATTTTTGAAATCGTCAATCAGTTGAACTATGGCACGACGCTGGTTGAGGAACAATCGGAAAGGGACGAACTCGCCCAACTCAACCTCACAGCTTGTCGAAAAGCTAGACTGGCGACCGCCTATCAAGCCGCCCGTGAATATGCCAAAGTAGGTCTGGAACTACTAGGAACAGACGCTTGGCAACGGCAGTACAACAAGACCCTATCCCTACATGACTTAGCTGCCGAGGTCGCTTTCTTGGTGGGCGATTTTGAGCAGATGGATCGGTGGATTGAAGCGGTAATTCATCATGCGAAAACGCCTTTAGAACAGGTGCAAGTCTATCAAGTCAAAATCCAGGCATTAGTCGCCCGCAATCAATTTGTAGAGGCGATCGCGATCGGTCAATCGGTCTTCCGGATGTTAGGCGTGAACTTGCCAGACGAACCCATCCTAGAGGATATTCGGCTCCTGAAGCAGGAAATTGATGCCTTAATTGGCGATCGCGCCATTGAGTCATTTCTTCATCTGCCCCCCATGAGCGATCCTCAGCAGCTCGCGATTATGCAAAATGCAGCGCGACTGACCCCCGTCTGCTATATGTCCGGCACAAAGCTTTATTTTCTGGTCGTAGCCCTCCAGGTTAAATTATCAATTCAGTTTGGCAATAGTCCGGTTTCCCCTTACTGCTACGCGGGTTACGCCTTTCAACTGAGGATATTGTGGGGAGACATGACCAAGGTGCCTCAGTTTGGGCAATTAGGATACCAACTCGCCTCAGAGCCAGATGCCAAAAATATTAGAGCCGCAACAGCCCTGTTAATGGGGGGATATGTGGGTCACTGGACGATCCATCTGCGAGAAACGTTGGCTATTCTGCTGGAAGGCTATCAAGCTGGATTGGAAACTGGCAATCTAGAATTTATGGGCTACGATGCCCAGTTGTACTGCTTCAATGCTTATTGGTGCGGTCAACCGCTCGCTGAACTCGAACCCCAAATTCGCGCCTATTACCAACAGTTGTGCGACCTCCACCAAGTCACGGCAGCAAACTGTGTTTTGGCTTACTGGCAAGCGGCTCAAATTCTTTTGGGTGAGTCAGAGGAAGAGATTCTCCTACGCCAGGATGCCTATGAAGAACAAGTTCTGGATGAGGCAAAAGTCGATTTTTATCGACTATCTTTCTTTTACCTGTATCGATTCACATTGAATTACTGGCTGGAAGACTTTGCCAGAGCGGAACACGATGCCACTCAAACCCGACAGTATTTAGCCGGAGGGATGGGAAGTACCGTTGAACCGATCTTATATTTCTATGATTCTCTGACCGTGCTGGCGACTCCCCCGGAATCGATGTTGGAGTCAGAACCTAGATGGCAGCGAATGCAAGAAAATCAAGCCAAGCTAAAAGAGTGGGCAGATTATGGCCCCATGAATTACTTGCACAAATATCATCTAGTAGAAGCTGAAAAACATCGCGTTCTCGATCGCAAAACGGAAGCGATAGAACTGTATGACCTAGCGATCGCCGATGCCAAAGCCAATGGCTACCCTCAGGAAGCAGCCCTTGCCAATGAACTGGCGGCAAAATTCTACTTGGCTTGGAACAAAGAGCGGATCGCCCAAGCTTATATGATTGAAGCCTATTATGGCTATGCTCGCTGGGGGGCGAAAGCCAAACTCGCCGACTTAGAAACTCGCTATCCTCAACTACTGGCTCCCATCCTCCAACAAACGCAGACACTATTCTCTATCGACGAAACCGTATTTGCCACTGGAACTGTCACCGCTACGAATACTTCCTCCACCAGTATTTCTGATTCCCTGGATCTGCTTGCCATCCTCAAAGCTTCCCAAACTCTTTCTAGTGAAATTGAGCTTGAGCAGTTAATTAGCACTCTCTTACTTACGGTAATACAAACCTCAGGGGCGACGCAGTGCGCTTTGATGTTGAGTGAGGAACAAAATCTCACGGTTCAGGCTAAGGCAGAGCTTACGGGATCGGGTCAAATCGAAACGCAGATTCTGCATCCGGCGCAGTCGCTTGTCGATAGCGGTATAGTGCCCATCAGTCTGGTCACAAAAGTCAAACGCAACTTGCAGTCTGCCGTGATTCCCAACGCCGTGCAAGAGCCGCTATTGATCGGTGATGTGTATATCCAAAACCAACAGCCCAAGAGTCTGCTGTGCAGCCCCATTCTGCAACAAGGCAAGTTGCTGGGTATGGTCTATCTGGAAAATAATCTGGCAACAGGAGCCTTTACCCGCGATCGCGTTAAGTTGCTGAATTTGCTCTGTGCCCAAGCTGCGATTTCACTGGAGAATGCTCGCCTCTATCGGCAAGCCCAAGCCTATGCTCAACAGCTTGAAGAATCTCAGCTTCAGATTGTGCAAAACGAAAAAATGGCTACTTTGGGTAACTTGGTGGCAGGAGTTGCTCACGAAATTAATAACCCAGTCGGCTTCCTCAACGGCAGTATTAATAATGCCAAAGATTATGTAAAAGACCTGCGTGAGTATTTAGACACCTACCAGCAGCACCAGCCGCCTACTGGTTCAGTAGCCGAATTGGCCCAAGAAATTGACCTAGAGTTTCTATTGGAGGATTTACCCAAGTTAATTGACTCAATGCAAGGAGCGACCGATCGCATCAAAGGCATCAGCACCAGTCTGCGTACCTTCTCTCGTGCCGATACGGAACACAAAGTTAGCGCCAAGCTGCACGAAGGGTTAGATAGTACGCTGTTAATTCTCAAATATCGACTCAACGCGAATGAAAATCGACCTGCCATTAAAGTTATCCGAAACTACGGTGAAATCCCTGAAATTGATTGCTTCCCCGGTCAGCTTAACCAGGTGTTTATGAACATTTTGGCTAATGCGATTGATATGTTCGATGAAATGGCACAGCAAACAACCTTTGAAAAATTAGAACATCATCCCCAACAGATCGCGATTCAAACTGCATTATTACCAG
>NZ_JACJOQ010000126.1:0-6279 GCF_014695635.1 Coleofasciculus sp. FACHB-712
GATGATGACCCTACTGGTTCTCAGACGGTTCACGGCTGCTTGCTGCTGACGCGCTGGGATGTAGATACCTTGCGGTTGGGGTTGGCGGACGAGTCACCGATTTTCTTTGTACTGACGAATACGAGGGCGCTGACTCCAGAAGAAGCGGCAAAGGTTACTAGAGAAGCTTGCCATAACTTGAAGGAAGCCATTACCCAATCAAACATCCATGACTTTCTAATTGTCAGTCGTTCTGACTCCACTCTGCGCGGACATTACCCAGTCGAAACGGATGTGATTGCAGAAGAATTGGGTTCCTTTGATGCTCATTTCCTGGTTCCTGCCTTCTTCGAGGGAGGACGAGTAACCCGCGATAGCGTACATTATCTGATAATTGACGGCGTTCCTACACCCGTTCACGAAACTGAGTTTGCCCGCGATTCCGTCTTTGGCTACCACCATAGTTATTTGCCTGATTATGTGGAAGAGAAGACAAAAGGTGGAATTCCAGCTAACAAGGTAGAACGATTTCTACTAGCAGATATTCGCGCTGGAAGTCTGGAACGACTGATGAACCTCAGTGACAATCAGTGCGGCGTCGTAGATGGGGAAAATCAGGCAGATTTAAACCGTTTTGCAGAGGATATTCTAGCAGCAGCCAGTGAGGGAAAACGCTTCCTATTTCGCAGTGCAGCCAGTATCTTAACTGCCTTGGCTGCTTTGCCTCCGCAACCCGTGGCGGCAGAAGATATGGCGCAATATGTGCGGGAAGGCAAACCGGGCGCAGTGATTGTCGGTTCTCATGTCAAAAAGACGACACAACAGCTAGAACAACTGCTAAAAGAACCAGGTACGGTTGGCATTGAAGTAGAGATTGAACGTTTACTTGATGATTCTGTCACTGCGTTAGAAAGTCTCCTCAATGAAACACTGGAAAAGGTTCACGTAGCGTACAATTCGGGGAAAACACCTGTAGTTTACACTAGCCGCAAAGAACTTACTTTTAAGGATGTGCAAACGCGGTTACTGTTTGGGGAAGATGTTTCTGCTTTGTTGATGGATATCGTACAGGGTTTACCTGCAAATATTGGGTTTCTCATCAGCAAAGGCGGCATTACTTCTAATGATGTGTTGAGTACAGGTTTGGCGTTAACTTCAGCGCGGTTACTCGGTCAAATTCTGCCCGGATGTTCAATGGTACGGACTTCAGAGAATCATCCCCAATTTCCGAATTTGCCTGTGGTATTGTTTCCCGGCAACGTGGGGGATGCCGATGGGTTAGCCACGGTTTATCGGCGTCTGAGCCAGCATCGTTAGTCATCAGGAAGGTTGAAGGTTGAGGGATAAGAAGTTCTCCGGTTGCCCTCTTGTCTCCTTGCCCTGATGCCGCTTGCCTATATCATGGATAATTAGTCAATCCGCCCAGGTCAGGCTTTTCGTCCATGACTTCTGATTCGTCCGTTCCAATCGCTGTTTCAGTTGTTCCCGAAAATACAGGGGAAGTAAATTGCCACGAACAAGTCCGCATCAAAAGCGACCAGAGGTGGCTGACATTAATTTTGCCCCCAGAAGCGGAGACACCCACCACGGCTAGCTGGTCTGACCTTTGGCAACAGCTGAAGCAGCGCCTCAATGCCGGTGAACGCTTCTGGCAGCCGAATACAGAGGTGCATTTGGTGGCAAAAGATCGCTTATTAGATGGACGCCAGCTGCAAGCGATCGCAGATGCCCTTGCCGAAGATCGGCTACAACTCAAGCGTGTCTACACCAGTCGCCGTCAAACCGCTGTTGCTGCTGCTGCTGCCGGTTACTCGGTGGAACAGGCACCCCCGGTTTCCCCTCTAAATCAAAAGCCGGAAGCGCCAACGACTGTATTAGCTGAACCCCTCTATCTGCAAACGACTGTGCGTTCGGGAGTAGAAATTCGTCATCCCGGTAGTGTCATTATCCTGGGAGAAGTGAATCCGGGTGGTAGCATCATCGCATCCGGCGATATCTTAGTGTGGGGGCGTCTGCGCGGGATTGCTCATGCTGGTGCCGAGGGCAATCAAGAGTGTTTAATTATGGCGCTACAGATGGAACCCACCCAACTGCGAATCGCTGATTATCTGGCGAGGGCACCGGAAAATCCACCCGCTCAATTTTATCCGGAAGTTGCCTACGTAACGCCGGAAGGAATTCGGATCGCAAGAACAACTGAGTTTTCTAAAACTCAGTCTTTATCGATGGGGGTTGGACGTTAAAGAGGCAATCTAGGGCGAGTGATAAGTTCTGTAGGGGTTGTAAGGGCGATGTCTACTTGGTGCCTGCCCTCAGTTTGGCGCTAGTTTTAAGTTAAGGCGTTATTATTTTTGAGGAGTAAGTATATACTGAACTCAAAACAAAAAAACTCAAAAATAATTGATTGACCTAATTTAAAACACCAAAATCAAAACTCTCTCAAGGGCGAATTTACTAGGCATAGCTGTGGGAGAATAGACAATTCGATTAAACTCGCCCCTATACATTCACGCACTAAAACGAAGCTAAGAACTTTTCAACATGAGTCGCATTATTGTGATTTCCTCCGGCAAAGGAGGGGTGGGGAAAACCACCGTAACGGCAAATTTAGGTATGGCTTTAGCTAGGGCGGGGCGTCAAGTTGCTCTAGTCGATGCGGATTTTGGCTTGAGAAATTTGGATTTGCTGCTGGGGCTGGAAAATCGGATTGTCTACACGGCGGTTGAAGTCCTGGCAGGCGAATGTCGGTTAGATCAAGCGTTGGTGAAAGATAAGCGGCAACCGGGACTGGTATTATTACCCGCTGCCCAAACCCGAACCAAGGAGTCAATTAGCCCAGATCAGATGAAACAGCTGGTTAATGAATTAGCTGCGAAGTACGAATATGTCTTGATTGACTCTCCGGCGGGGATTGAGATGGGCTTCAAGAATGCGATCGCTGCCGCCCAGGAAGCCTTGATTGTGACAACGCCAGAAATTGCCGCCGTGCGGGATGCTGACCGGGTTGTCGGCTTACTAGAAGCCCAAAACATTAAGCGTGCCCACCTGATCGTCAACCGCATTCGACCGGCAATGGTGCAAGCCAATGACATGATGTCGGTAGAAGATGTGCAGGAACTTCTCGCCATTCCTTTAATTGGTGTGATTCCTGATGATGAGCGGGTCATTGTCTCCACCAATCGGGGCGAACCTCTGGTACTGGCTGAAAATCCCACCCTACCGGGAACGGCATTTTTCAACATTGCCCGCCGCCTAGAAGGGGAGCCAATTGAGTTTCTGAATTTGGATGCTGGGAATGACAACTTCTTTTCTCGCATCCGAAAATTATTGTGGTCTAAGATTATCTAACCTTCACATCTGCCCGATCCATGATTAGCGAACTTTTAGAACGACTTTTTCCTCGCATTAGTGCTGACAACAGCCGCGCGGAAGTCAAGCGCCGCCTGCAACTGGTCATTGCCCACGATCGAGCTGATTTAACACCAGAGATGGTGGAGTCAATGCGGAAGGAAATCCTGGAAGTCGTCTCTCGCTATGTCGAAATCGAGGCAGAGGGGTTGGAGTTTTCTCTAGAAAGTAACCAACGGGCAACGGCATTGATTGCCAATTTGCCCATCCGGCGGGTCAAAGCAGATGCGGAGCCTGGGGATACATAATAGCGATCGCTCCTGAATGCGCTCAATGCGATCGCGCTCATGCGAAGCGAGGCGTTAGCCTCGCGCTGAAAGAGTCAGTTCGCTACTCTGCATAGGAACTTCCTGACATCTGCCGGAGGGCGGCACTCATCCTATTAAAGCCTTCACCAAGTTTTTAATCCTATTTTTATTTCTTGAAACCAAAATAAATCGGCTTCTTTCTCAGGCTTTTATGCTCTCCTGTCTCCTAAGAGCGAACTAAGTTTTCATGCAAACTTAGGGCGAATTGGTCTAATTTGTCATCTAACTTAATCCTCTCTCTAAAGCCAAACTTAAACGGATTGGCTGTTTTTACTGCTGTGGGTGGATAGGAAATTTATGGGTTGCCTTTAACAATAAAAAGAGAATCACTCCAGCATTTAAAACTCTTTTTCCACAAAAAAAGAGCTTTTCAGGAGTCGGTTGATTAGGGCATCGAGAAAACCCGTTGCAGCATAAAAATATCTACTTTTGAGGATGAGCCGGTTCAATGACTACCTCTTTGTGGAAACATCTATCAGCCGGTGTCGCGACCACCTGTATCGCTTTGGGAACAGCCGCACCCTCCCTAGCAACCACTCTCTCCGGTTATGCAACGACCGGAAACATGATGAGTGGGATGCAGATTACAGTTGGTTTCCTGGATGGAACTTCCCAAACGGCAACTTGGGGGGTCACAGATTCTATTTCGGGAGGAGCATTTGGGAGTGGCTGGTCTCTCACCCAAGCGGGTAATACATACGGTTACGATCCAGCCTATGGTGCATACGGCTGGAGATTGACCCACTCCGGCGTCAGCCCCATTGCCTCGCTGCTAATCAATGCAATTCCTGGAAATGCCGTTTTTGATACTTATCCTTATTTAGATGGCCCCCAGAATACGCCTGGGTCAGCAGAGGGTTGGGAGTTCCAGGTACTATCAGGGCAATCTCCCTCTGCCTATGCCTACTCAGTTCCGATTGACATTTCAAGAGGCGACTTATTTGGGGCACTGTCGATGTCCTGGAACGGCGGATTTAACGGGACAATGCGATTTATCGCCGATACGGATAGCGGCACTACAGCCGATCCAGTGAAGCCCTTAGAACCACCATCACCGCCACCACCGCCCCCACCGCCCCCACCGCCACCACCGCCCCCACCGCCACCACCTCCACCGCCACCTCCAAACATCGCGCCGGTTCTAAGTTTCGACAATTACACAATTTATGAGGGTCAATCGGTATCGCCGATACTGTATGCGACCGATCCCGATCCCGACTCGATCGCCTTCTTGCTAAATGGGAATGTCGTTGGTAGCGATCCAAATACTTCAGGAGTCCGTGCATTGTCCGTACCCTTAGGGACTTATGCAGATGAGGGAAGTTTTGCCTTAACGGCGCAAGCACAGGATAGTCGAGGTGAGAATAGTGTGCCCGTCACTCGAACGCTGACGGTTCTGAATGTTGCCCCCACCATCACTAGCCTGACCCCAAATTTAACCATTAAAGAAGGCGATCGCTTTAATTTTGATAGCACCGCAACCGATCCGGGAATCTATGATGTTCTCACCTACAATTGGGACTTAGATAACAACGGTCTGTTTGATAACTTCACTGGACCCAACGGGCAATCTTCCTTTGCCGATGAAGGTTTCAACCCGATCGGGTTGCAAGTCTCAGATGGCGATGGCGGGTATGCTTACGGTGGTTTTAACGTGACGGTTGA
Organism: Coleofasciculus sp. FACHB-712; assembly: GCF_014695635.1. NCBI lineage: Bacteria > Bacillati > Cyanobacteriota > Cyanophyceae > Coleofasciculales > Coleofasciculaceae > Coleofasciculus > Coleofasciculus sp. FACHB-712. The sequence goes on from NZ_JACJOQ010000126.1 coordinate 5,361, forward strand.
GAACGTTGCCCCCACCATTACTAGCATCACCTCAGCCCTCACGGTTTTAGAAAACCAGAAGTTTGATTTTGCTGCTACCGCAACCGATCCGGGCATCCTGGATCTGCTCAGCTTTGACTGGGACATCAATAATGATGGCATTTTTGATGACTTCACCGGCACGGCGGGGCAGTGGGCTTTTAGCAATAGCGGGACTTATACCGTTGGCTTGAGAGTCTCTGATGGCGATGGAGGATTTGCTTTCAGTTCTTTTGATGTAACGGTTGAACACGTCCCCGAACCTTCGAGTGCGATCGCTCTATTGGCGTTTGGTGCTGTTGGTGCGGGTGCTATCCGCAAGCGCAAACATCCCTAAAAAATTAGCTTCTTGGTTAGGCAGGTTGGCACAGCCCAACCTGCTGATTTCTCATATCTAGATAAAAATTTTGTCAAAAAGCGATATGCTCCTAGCATCCGCTTCGCTACGCATCTGAACGGCTCCAACCCAATTTGGATACAGCAAACTTAACACCCTCAACCACCGTGAGCGCAAGGGAAAGGGAAGCAGGACCCCTTTAGATTGGGGTGGAGTCTTCCTAAATGTGCGTAGCGAAGCGAATGCTAAGAGCATATTGCTTCTCCCCAATTTATAAACGGGAAATTCCATATAAGTTTATGTAGGACTAAAAAAGGGAAAAATTTCAGTTACAAATCGTACAGTAGCTTTTCAAATGGCTAGGTAGCAACCATGTGGGAAAGTCATATATTTGGTGCGACCCTTGTATGGTTTGAATCTCTGAAACTGCCTATCAAGCGGCATTTCCAAATCAATAATCCCAAATCTAAAGTTCAAAATGGGATGACGTGGAATCCACAGGTTTAGGAAGTGTCTGGAGAACCAGATTCTGCATTCAGGGGATGGGTGATTAGTGCTAATAAT
>NZ_JACJOQ010000127.1:0-1835 GCF_014695635.1 Coleofasciculus sp. FACHB-712
TATGTTACCGACCAGCCGGAACGCTTCATCATGGGGGAACTGATTCGAGAACAAATTTTGCTGCTAACCCGCGAAGAAGTTCCCCACTCAGTCGCCGTTACGATTGACATGGTAGAGGAAGAACCAACGATTACTCGCCTTCTGGCGACTATCTACGTTGAACGCGACTCGCAAAAGGGGATTTTGATTGGCAAAGGCGGAACGATGCTCAAAGCGATTGGTAGCGCTGCCCGCGAACAAATCCAAAAGTTAATTGCGGGAAAAGTTTATCTGGAGTTATTTGTGAAAGTGCAGCCGAAATGGCGGCAGTCTCGACTACATTTAGCAGATTTGGGGTACAGGGTGGAACAGGAATAAACCGCAAAGACGCGAAGGACACGAAGGAAGAAAACCCTTCTTTTTCTTCCTTCGCGCTCTATAGCGCTAACGCGCATGGCTCCGCTAGTGCGTCTTTGCAGTTCCTCAAATCCCCAAACGTTGATAAATCTCGTCTAAATGCTGCAAATGATGCTGCGGAGCGAAACACGCCTCAACTTCTTCTGAAGAAAGATGCTGTGTAACGCGGCTGTCCTTAGCAATCAAATCGTGGAAATCGCCATCGGTTTTATTCCACGCTTGATGAGCGCAAGACTGCACCGTTGCATAGGCGTCCTCGCGGCTCATTCCTTTTTCTACCAGGGTGAGCATGACTCGCTGGCTGAAGACGACGCCGCCGTAGCAATTCATATTCCGCTCCATGTTTTCGGGATAAACCAGTAGGTTTTTCACCAAATCGGTCATTTCCGCTAACATGAAGTGCGTTATGGTGCAGGAATCGGGCAGGATCATCCGCTCCACAGAACTGTGAGAGATGTCCCGTTCGTGCCAAAGGGCGACATTTTCTAAGGCGGCGACGGCGTGACCCCGAACAACTCGTGCCATTCCCGTTAATCGCTCCGAACGAATCGGGTTGCGCTTGTGCGGCATCGCAGAGGAGCCTTTTTGCCCTTTGGAGAAGAATTCTTCGACTTCCAGAACATCTGTGCGTTGCAGGTTGCGAATTTCAACAGCAAACCGCTCAATTGAGGCAGCCACTAAAGCCAAAGTTTGTACAAAATCGGCATGGCGATCGCGCGAAATTACTTGCGTCGATGCTGTATCCGCTTCAAGTCCCAGTTTTTGGCAAGCGATCGCTTCAACTCTCGGCTCAATATTGGCGTAGGTTCCGACTGCACCGGAAATCTTGCCAACGGCAATTTCTTTGCGAAGACGCTGGAGGCGCTCTCGCGATCGCAATACTTCTGCCAACCATCCCGCCAGCTTAAAGCCAAATGTAATCGGTTCCGCGTGAATGCCGTGCGATCGCCCAATCATCACCGTACTTTTATGCTGCTGCGCCTGCTGGCGAATTGCTGCAATCAAATCTTCCACCCCTGCCAGCAACACATCCAAGCTGGCTACCAGTTGCAGTGCCAAAGCTGTATCCAGCACATCCGAACTGGTTAATCCCAGGTGAATATAGCGCCCCGCGTCGCCTACATATTCATTGACGTTTGTCAAGAACGCGATCATATCGTGGCGGACTTCAGCCTCAATTTCTAGCACCCGCTTCGGGTCAAAATTAGCCTTCGCCTTAATTTCCTCAACCGCCTGGGTTGGAATATAACCCAGTTCAGCTTGGGCTTCACAGACTGCAATTTCAACCTGGAGCCACGTCTTCAGTTTATAGGTGTCAGTCCACAGGTTGCCCATCTCAGGCAACGTATAACGCTCGATCACAGCAAGTGTCGCAGAATACAACCGTTTTATTGTACAACTGACGGTCAGATATGCCGCGACTCAAAAAATGCTTCTTG
>NZ_JACJOQ010000128.1:0-2903 GCF_014695635.1 Coleofasciculus sp. FACHB-712
AGCGAAGATGCTCGAATCCGCTGTTCGGACATTTGAGTGAAGTCAAGTTCTGTCTCTAGCTTCCAGTGGCGGGCGTAGAGGCATAACAAGTACAGGCGATCGCCCATTAAAGGATGGCTGTTGTTGATGACCATCCACTGACGATGGGGGTTAAGGTAGCCCCATTGCAACAGGGATTCCCAAGGCGTCTGGGAGGGAAAGCTGCCCAAGCTGATGGCTTGCCGATATCCCACTGGCGTCAGTAAATCAAAGCCTTCCAAAAGCCAGCGGGTAGACTGGTGTTTTTGGATATCAGCAGCAATGCCACGGGTAACTTTCAATAAAGCGCGGGAGAAGGCATTTGGGTTGCCAGTGATATCTGCCGCTATGCGATCGCTATAGATAATTCGCAGCCGCGACAGCCACAAACCGATAAAGCAAACTAGCCAAAATAAGCCGTAACTCAAAGCCGAAACAACCACCGCTGGAATCTTTAGCAGGGGGCTTTGTAAGCGGTCTCCCCACTGCGCGACTTGTCGGTACAAGGTGTAAGGAATCTGGGCGATTAGCATGATGAGGGACATCACTGCCAAATTCAATCCCAACGGTAAACAAGCCAGGGCAATCCACCAACAAGTCCAAGCCCAGTCTGAGTTCCTCAATAGGCTAAAAAAGCCTCCAATCAGGAACATTATGGTTGCCATCACCAAACCGACTAGCTTGTTTTGGACAATGTGTCCCAACTCGCTAGCATAAATTGTGGCAATTTCATCGTCTGCCAGTTGATCTAAGAGTCCTTGACTGACCACAATTCGGGCAGTGCGAGGCAGATTTCCATAAGTGAGTGCGACTGGGGCGCTGATGGGTAAGATCCGCAAAGTCGGCACGGGCAAACGGCGCTGTCCGCAATAGCGGGGTAGCATCTTGGCGGCTTCTGGGCTGAATTTAGACAGCGCTGACAGCGACAGCGGTTGCATCTTCTCAAATTGCTTGAGGAAGAAGTCTAGTAGCCAGGGAGACAGACACGCTAGCAGAACCAACACGGTCACGATAGGCCAAGTCGGGTCTTCGTAAAAAGCTGGGATAGGCTGCAAAAATGGCAGGTTGATGAGGAAGTTGTTCGTCGTCGTCATCAAGAACTGCACGAAAACGCGAATTACCCAAAAAAGCGCGATCGCAGTCCCTGCTTGAAGCAACCACAGACGTTCTGGTTTCACTGCTGGCATTGCTCGCCATCCTTTGGCGCGTCCTGCTTGACGCCAGCCAATACTACTGGTCGATTCTAGAATTTTCTCATCTGTTGGCGTCTCAGATGGTGTTTCAGATGGCGTCTCAGAAATGACCCCTGTCTCTGCTACTGTATCTGGCGCAATCGGTGCTTCTGCCGGGGCGGCTACTTCTGCCTCTAGGTTGCTTTCCGCTTCTTTCCCTTTGCCCTGTACTAAGGGTGAGTTGGAGGGTGTTACCTTTTGTACTGGCTTAGTGCTGTTCGCCCTGACGCTTTTAGAGGAAGGTTGAGCGGCTTTTGCCCCCTGTGCGGGTGAAGTGGCAGGCGTTTGCAAGGGGACAAACCCGGTCGCGTCTAGAGCAGGCGACACGGATGGCTGAGGCTTTTGAGGCGGTTGGTCTAAGGGAATAAATCCGGTGACATCTGACGCAGGCGCAGCCCCTTGTGCGGGTGAAGTGGCAGGTGTTTGTAAGGGGACAAACCCGGTCGCCTCCGACGTTGGTGGAGGGGAAGGCGTTTTTTGAAGTTGAGGATAACGATTGACCAAATTAGCCAAATTCCGCTCTCCCCAGTCCTTCACCTTGGGATATTTGCTTTGACTGAGGGTTTGACAAAGCGATCGCGCTTTCTCGATTTCGCCAGTGCGTTCATAGGCAACCACCAGCCCCATCTGAGCGCGGAGGACTGTCTTTTGACTCAACTCAAACTCGCAAACGCCTTCTAGGTGGGCGATCGCATCTGGATAATTTCCCTGTTTCAGGGCTGCTAGACCAGCTTCCAGAGAGGGATTAGGAACAGAAGCCATAAAAATTCAACAGCACTCGGCTTCCTTCCAAGATACCCTCACTTCAGCGATCGCCTATCATTCAGCCAATTTTCAATTTTCAACCGCAGATGGCTATCCGTTTCAGTCGGATTCACCAATTAAAGTAAAAGCCGCCCAGTCTCTAGGGTCGGGGTGGTGTTTCATGGTTGTTAGCATCGCTTGCCGCAATGCTTGGGAGCGATCGGGGTTGAGCTGGAGATTTTTATAAAACTCGGTCATTAAAGAGGCTGTTGGTGCATCGGGAACCGACCACAAAGAGACAATGACACTCGGAATACCCGCACTAATAAATGAACGTGATAAGCCAATCACGCCATCCCCGGTAATTTTGCCTCGTCCAGTGTCGCAAGCACTCAAAACGACTAATTCTGCATTGAGCTTCAGGTTTAAGATTTCAGCAGCCGTGAGCAAACCCTCATCTGAACCGGATGGAGCCAAAGCGATCGCACTGTTCAATCCCTGGATATCATCAAATATCCCATGTGTTGCCAGATGGATAATTCGGGCAGAAGGCAATGCTTGCGCGATCGCTGCTTTAGTCGCTTGCTTCCCGGTAATTGCTTGAGTCTTGAGCAGTTTAGCAATCTCTTTAGCTTCCTGTTCCGCCCCCGATAAGTTCGATAACTGCTCAGCGGGTTCTCCCGGTTTCAGCACCACCTTAGGCATTGTAGGATTGCCGACTATCAACGCATTCTTGCTAGAAAAAGTCCGTGTATCCCCCAAAACCCGTTTTGTGCGCTGATGGGTTAAATCCAGCATTTGAATCGAGGGAGCCGTCAGAATGGTATGTTTTTCTATCAGGTATTTACCAGAAGCATCTTGGAGAGCTGGAAATGGCGCGAGGAACAGCGCATCTTGTGGGATAAAAAT
>NZ_JACJOQ010000129.1:0-7556 GCF_014695635.1 Coleofasciculus sp. FACHB-712
GAATCCTATTCTTTATAGATTTCTTACTTGATTTTGGATGCATTTTCTAGCCAATGCTCTTGATCGGGACTATCTTTAGCGACGACTAAATAGTGGTGTTCCAAACGTTCAATGACTAAGACTTTTTCATTGCGACGCGGGAGAACCGTTGCCCAATCAGGTAAAGTGGCGCTGATGGTGACAAGATTTCGCGCTGAATCGATGACATCTACCTGACCAATTTTGCCTCTGTGTTTATGGGGAATAAAGGCAGAACTTACCGTACCGAAACAACCAATTAAGCGATCGCTACTGGCATCTTCCCCAAAGGCAGCAAAGATTTTTCCCAGAGGTCGAGAAATCAACCCCCCTAGAAACAAGCTGATTGCCATTGAACTTAATAACACCACTCCCCCTAACCCAAAAAAACGGTAGGGGATGCCACCTGTGAGGCTACCAACCCAAACATTGAGCATCCAGCCGATGACACCCCATAGGCTAAAGTCAGTTCCTAATAATAGGATTAGCGGCGCTTTGCCAATGCCTAACCATCCCAAAATTTCCAAGGAGTTGAAGCTACCATCCGTGTCGGTGTCTACGTCGATAACATCTACGTCGGTATCTATGTCAGCGTCTATGTCGGCATCTACGTCGGAGTCTCCTCCACCGGAAACAATCACCAATAGGAATAAAAGGACTCCCATCCCTAGAAACATCCAGTAGGGTAGGTTGGCTGAATGAAACAGCATGAATGCCTAGTGTCCTTAATTGAGTTGAGTTGGAAATTCCATCGTTTCAAGACTTACGCAAGAAAGCCCTTAATGAAGAAGTTCGTCTTTGCGCTTCATCGATTAATTAAGCTGACTGCACTTCGATCGTCTCAGAGCGGTATTGGCGATTCAGCTCACTTTTTGGCTCACTTTTTAGCTCAGTCCGCCTGAAGCTGAAACTATAGGTTTCACCAAATGTAAGTTGTAACCAGCCCAATATGGTTCGCTAAGAATAGTTGTCACCTCTTGACTTTTAAGACAATCGCTACGCAAGTTTTGGATTGTTTGCTTTAAGGGAACCGTATTGATGATAAGCCTCGCTCAAACGGCTGTCTTAAAGTTGTACATTGGGCGATCTGAGATAAAACATCACCAGCCTAGCCGCAATTCCTGAAAAACAAAAAAAACGATAACTTTTTTTTAATTTGTATTCTCTATAAAAAGAATTTAGGTGTTAAATCAAAGTAATTTTATAAATAACATCTCCCTAAAGGAAGATTTTAAGAGCAATAAACTTCACTAAAGGGATAGAGGTAGGTAGCCCAAGCCTGTTTTAGGTTGAAACAATTATCTTCATCAGGAACGCAAATGTCTGCATCTACCAACAAGTCAGCGCTGGCTTGCTATTTCACAGTGATGCAAATGCCGATGAGGCAGCGCGACTTGCAAGCACTCACTGAAATATTTGATGATTTTGACACAGAGGAGCTGATGCACTTGGAAGCGATCGCTCCCTTAGAGCCAGCCGGAGTTCTGGAACCTTGGGAGGAAACCGGGTGGGAGACACTTACCGAAAGCCAGTATGAGATGGAAGGTGCCTTTGCGTAAAGAAAGCGGCGCTGGCGGATGTTTGTTCTCGTGCGGTCAGTTAATCAGAGCTTAAAATTAATATAGATAAGCACTTGAATATTTAGATATAGCTTTTAAGCTTTGATTCAATCTGAGACCTTAGAATTACTCGAATGGCCCCGCCTGTGTCAGCATTTGTCTACCTTTGCTGCCACGAAGTTGGGCGCGATCGCTGCCAATCATCTGCAAATCCCAGCGACTCAGCCAGAGAGCCTGCAACTGATCGCCCAAACTCAGGAAATTTACCAGTTGGAGAATCGTCTTTCTCCAGGGTTGAGTTTTGAAGGAATTCAGGACATCGGAGATTCTCTGGAGCGGGCGGAACTTCAGGGAATTTTAGCAGGGGAAGAGTTGTTAGCGATCGCGACCACCTTAGTTGGAGTTAGGCGTCTGCGGCGCGTTATTGACGATCAAGAAGATGTGCCAGTGCTGAAAGAGCTGGTTGCCGATATCCGCACCTATCCAGAATTAGAGCAGGAAATTAACCACTGTATCGATGAGCGGGGAGACGTAGCTGATAGGGCGAGTGCCAAATTGGGCGGGATTCGCATCCAACTGCGGCAGCTACGCGGTCGCATTTATCAGATATTGCAGGGGATCTTGCAGCGCCAAGCCAATGCAGTCCAGGAACAGACGATCAAACAGCGGGGCGATCGCTTCGTGATCCCCGTCAAAGCACCGCAAAAAGACGCCATTCCCGGCATCGTCCACGACACTTCCGGTAGCGGCGCGACGCTATTTATCGAACCGAATGCGATCGTGCAATTGGGAAATCAATTGCGGCAGTTGCGGCGTCAAGAACAAGTGGAAGAAGAAGCCATCCGCCAAGCGTTGACGGTACAAGTGGCAGCCGTGAAACCAGATTTAGAGCAGTTGTTGGCAGTGGCGACGACTTTGGATTTGGCAGCTGCTAGGGCACGATACAGCTATTGGTTAGAAGCGAATCCTCCCAGATTTATCGAACGTACCCCGCCAGAAAAACCGGGGAACCCGGAAGAGGGGTCGGGAGAATCCCCAGCCGAGAATCGAAAATCGAAAATCGAAAATTCCATCACCCTGCGCCAGTTGCGCCATCCTTTATTGGTTTGGCAGCAGCGACACGAAAACGGGGGTGCCGTCGTGCCCGTAGATTTGCTGGTTCAGCCGGAGATTCGGGTCGTAACGATTACCGGGCCGAATACTGGCGGCAAAACCGTCACCCTAAAAACTTTGGGATTAGCCGCACTGATGGCAAAGGTGGGGTTATTTGTCCCGGCGCGGGAGCCGGTAGAATTGCCGTGGTTTGATTTGGTTCTGGCGGATATTGGTGACGAACAATCTTTAGAGCAGAGTTTATCGACTTTTTCTGGGCATATTCGTCGCATCAGCCGAATTACCGAGGGAATGACCCCGAATTCCCTTGTTTTGCTAGATGAAGTGGGAGCGGGAACCGATCCGGCAGAAGGGAGTGCTTTAGCGATCGCGCTTTTACAATATCTGGCAGACCATGCCAATCTCAGCATTGCAACCACTCACTTCGGCGAACTCAAAGCGCTCAAATATGAAGACGAACGCTTTGAAAATGCCTCGGTAGAATTTGACGATCGAACCCTCAGCCCCACTTATCGCCTGTTGTGGGGAATTCCAGGACGTTCTAACGCCCTGACGATTGCGCGACGCTTGGGATTGAAGGGGGAAATTGTCGAACAAGCGCAAACTTATGTGGGTGGTGCTTCAGAAGACATCAACCAAGTGATTGCTGGACTAGAAGCCCAACGGCGCAATCAAGAAACTAAAGCCCAAGAAGCCAGTCAGTTGTTGCAGCAAGCAGAGCGTTTTTATCAGGAGGTGTCGAGAAAAGCCGCCGCTTTGCAGGAACGGGAACAGCAGCTCAAACTGTCCCAGGAACGCGCTGTGCAGGAAGCCCTGATTCAAGCCAAAGGAGAAATCGCCCAAGTCATTCGGCGGTTACAGCAAGGTCCAGCTACCGCTCAAGATGCCCAAAGTGCAACCAACGCCTTGAATGAAATTGCCGAACGTCATCTGTTGCCCTCGCCGCCCCCCAAACCCAAGCCGGGATTTAAACCAAAAACAGGCGATCGCGTCCGGATTCCCCGCCTAGGACAAACCGCCGAAGTGCTGAGCAATCCCGACGCAGAGGGTCAGATGAGCGTGCGATTTGGGTTAATGAAAATGACCGTCTCCCTCGAAGATATCGAATCTTTGGACGGTCAAAAACCCGATCCCATCGCCAAAGCCAAACCGGCGGCGACTCCAAAAGAGCCACCCGCACCTCCCAAACCACAACCCACAATTCGCACCTCCAAAAATACCGTCGATATTCGGGGGAGTCGAGTTCCGGATGCCGAGATGGCATTAGAGAAAGCGATCGCCCAAGCGATGGATGCAGGCTGTTTGTGGATTATCCACGGCAAGGGAACCGGAAGGCTGCGAGACGGGGTTCACGAATTCTTGAAACAGCATCCTCTCATCGAGCGTTTTGAATTAGCTGGCACCCCAGAAGGTGGCACGGGGGTCACAATCGCCTATATTAAGTAGCGAATTACTAATGGCGAATTGTTTAAAAACAGTCAGCCATTCGCCATGAGCGACGACAGGAAACTTACTTAAAACCGCGATAGTCTGGTTTCAAGACTCGTAACGGCGAAGTTATTACCAGTTGCGTCACCTAAGCTAAAAATATGCCCTCCATCGTGAAGACACCAACGACGCCAACCCCCCGCTGGGAGGATTTACCCCTTGCTTCCGCGCCAGATCCCGTACAGTTGGACAATATCAAAGCCCAACTGGATTTAATTTTATTGGCGCTCGAAGCATTGGCAGGCATCGGTTCCGACGCGATACTCCAAGCCGCAGCTCAATTGAATTTAGAGTCAATGGTGGCAGATCGGGTGGCTTTGTGGCGATTGCGCCAGTCTAACCCCATGCGGAAGAGTTCGGGAGGGCGGAAAAAGTTAGATGTGGAGGAAGCGCGATCGCTTGTTTTAATCGTCTGTCACCTTGCCGGACAGCAGCAAGAGCTAATCCGACGTGCCGTTGCCTTGCTCGAACAGCTAGCCGAGCAAAACCGGGAACCCCACGAAGCTTCTTTACTAGGAGATTATCTTGATGCCTTCAGCAACACTTACCAGGAACGCATGGAGGAAGAAGAAAATGTATCGTCCGACGCTTTGAGCCACTTGGCCTTGAAACTTCTGATCGATCTCCTGTTCTACAGTAGCCCCAATGGTCATCGGCGTCTCTGGTTAGCACTTTTGGATCGCGCCCGCTAGCAATTCACACTTAGCAATTAGCAATCCTCTGAATTAGCAAAATGGTTTTGCGACGCTTTACACCCCCCACCTGCACGTTGGAAATCCAGGCGAAAGATTCGCCCCTGTCTCGCTGGGCAGGACAACCCGTGCTGAAGCATCTACGATTTGAGCTAAGCTTTGACGATCCGCGACAGCCAGAAGATCGACGAGTGACGATCCGCGGAAATCGCGCTCAATTAGAAAGCCTTTGCGAAGCTGTTAGCGTTTACGTGCAGGACTTCCTTCAGCAATCCCCGCGATCGCAGCCGGTGGTGCATCAAATGCCCGTAGGCGAGCCGATGATGGCTGCTGCTGCCCCCGCCCAAGCGGCAACCATTCTTTCGCCGCCTGAATCCCCCACTCCTCAAACCTTTGTCCCTTATATACAACCGAGGGGACTTTTGTCCCACGACCTATTTTTGGGGCATTTGGCGACGGAAGAAACGGGACCTGTCGTAACGCTGAGTGCGCTGCAACTGTTCGACTTAGCTACGGCTTTGGATGAATACAATGCTGAATTGGTGGCGTTGCCTCCCCTCAAACGCACCCAGTGGTTGAAAAATCCGCCCATCTGGACCCGGACGGCAGCCATCTTTCTGTTAGGGGTGGGGATAACAGCAGCCACGCTGAAGCTAATGCAGCCTAGTCCCACTATCATCTCCTCTGCACCGGCACCCACACCATTACCCACTACCCCGGCACCAGTGCCCGGTACCGAGGTGTTGCCGGTTCCAATAACGCCGACTCCAACGACGGGAGTGCCGACGCCTCCTCCTTTGTCTTCCCCATCGCCGACACCGACGGGGTCTCCTTCGTCAATTTTGTTATCTCCGGCTCCTGTGACCACGCCGACACCTTTCAGTGCTAGAAGCCCAGGAGTCGTCGTTGTTCCTCGGAATCCGCCTGGAAATTCCAACCCCGTTTTCAGCAATCTGCCCCCGATTCAACAACGTTCTGCCCCAGAGGGAAGAGCCATTTTCCAGCCCCCTCCTCCCAGTAACTTCCCGCCCATCCCCAAACCCCCGGCTGAACAGCCAAAATCGGCGATTCGCAATAATCTCCCGTTCGAGCCGATCCCCAGTAGCGGTGGGGTGAGTGCGCCCCGAATCGGGCAATCAGCTCCTGCTCCTGGTTCCATCGCCTCAAGTTCTGAGGATGCAAACCAGTCTGCATCCCCCAATGCCCCCGGCATTCCTGCCGCGCCTCCCCCGCTTCCCAATCTGCCGTCGCTTGCCAGCCTTCCTGCGGAAAGCTCGGCTGCAAATAACAGCGATCTGAGTCCCGGTGCGACTCGCGGCAGCGTTGCCCCACCGGCAGCGAAACGCGGCAGCGAATCTGGAAGCGATCGCGCCCAGAATGACCGGCTATTTGACACGATTCCTCAAGTCGCACAAGTGCGGGACTATTTCCAACAGCAATGGAAACCGCCCGCCGATCTGACACAGCCGCTGCAATACTATCTCCGGCTGAATCCGGATGGCTCCATCGAGCGCATTCGCCCCCTAGGAGAACTGTCAGTCAAGTATATTGACCGTACCGGGATGCCAGTACCAGGGAAACCGTTTGTTTCTCCCATCGAAGGCGAGCGCAACGCCCACATCCGGGTAGTTCTTGGCCCCGATGGCAAAGTGGAAACGTTTCAGGAACCTTAAGTGGGTTGTCGATCGAGAAAAATAGAATTCTTGAGAAACCGGGTTTTAAAAAACCCGGTTTTTTTGTTTTCTAGCAAATTAATCTAGCAGTTCTCGATGAGAGGCAGTAGGGTTTGACCCCACCCCTGCCCCTCCCTGTTCACGGGGAGGGCTTCAATACAATACTTCTCGGTTAACTCCCCCAACTTCTCTCCTACGTTAGCGTTCGCGTAGCGGCGCTCTCTTCGCGTTATCCGAGAAGTATTGAAATTCAATATTCTCCCCTCTCCGTTTACGGAGAGGGGCTGGGGGTGAGGTTCCTATATTGCAAGTGCGAACCGCTCTATATAAATTTGCTGACATAGCAGGAGATTTCTAAAGCCTAAAAATTCAAGCTATAGTTCGTATTTTTCTGAATTTTTGGCGTTTGCGCCCAAAAAAAACCGATTTTTAGGTGGCAGTGTAGAGGGGAATTAAGCAACAATAAATCCATCTATTGATAGATGAATCGCCCTATGAGAGAAGAACGTCTCGAAGCCTATCTCAATCTGATCCAAGTGCTACTCAGTTCCTCTAGTGGCGAGGAAATGGAGATTTTGCAGACGAATCAAGCGCTCATTGATGCCGGGTTAGTGCAGACAATGGAAGCCGTAGCCGCAATGCTGGCAGAACGGGGCGATGGAGAAGCGGCGGAGTGGTTGCGGAATGTTGCAGCGCCAATGGTTACAGAAATGGGTAACTCATCATCGACACCCACTGTCGTTAAGAGGATTCCTGAATCGCCTCTGCAATTCTTAACGGAGGTATTACAAGCAACCGCTGATAGCAATGGCGATCGCAAAGTAGTGTATCCGCTGTTACAAGCAAATCTCGATCAACTGGATGAGAAACTGGCTGAGATACTGCACGATTGGGCAATGATAATTCTGCCGCAAGTTGAACCCCAAGAAGCAAAATTTATTGGGGCGACAATCGGCGGATTCAGCAACCTGATGGCGCAATTTCCCCTAGGAGACAAGGAGAAAAACTTAGAA
>NZ_JACJOQ010000013.1:0-2253 GCF_014695635.1 Coleofasciculus sp. FACHB-712
GAGGTGGTTGGCAAAATCGGATTGATTAGCGTAGAACAAGCAGAACAGGCGATCCAAGCCGCAAAAGCAGCATTTGCCAGTTGGCGACAAACTCCAGTTCCAGAAAGGGCTGGAGTGTTGCGGAAAGCCGCAGATTTGATGGAAAAACGCCGCGCTGAATTATCCGCGTGCATGGTATTAGAAGTTGGGAAGCCAGTGCGGGAATGCGACGGTGAAGTTTCCGAGGCGATAGACTTCTGCCGTTACTACGCCGACGAAATGGAACGGCTGGATGCTGGGCACCATTATGACATCGCCGGGGAAACCAACCGCTATAACTACCAACCACGAGGGATTTCCCTGATTATTTCCCCTTGGAATTTCCCCTTGGCGATTCCCACCGGAATGACAGTGGCGTCACTGGTGACTGGGAATTGTACGCTTCTCAAACCCGCTGAAGTTTCATCGGTGATTACAGCGAAACTCAGTGAAATTTTGGTAGAAGCAGGCATTCCTCGTGGGGTGTTCCAATACGTACCCGGAAAAGGTTCAACGGTGGGTGCTTATATGGTGAAGCATCCCGACGTCCACATGATTACTTTTACAGGTTCTCAGGAAGTCGGCTGTCGGATTTACGCCGATGCTGCGATTTTACAACCAGGGCAAAAACACCTGAAGCGGGTGATTGCCGAAATGGGTGGCAAGAATGCGATTATCGTCGATGAAAGTGCCGATCTCGACCAAGCTGTGCAAGGTGTGGTGCAGTCCGCCTTTGGTTACAGCGGACAGAAGTGTTCGGCGTGTTCGCGGGTAATTGTTCTAGAGCCCATCTATGATGCTTTTGTAGAGCGTTTGGTGGAAGCGACGCGATCGCTCAATGTTGGCCCTGCGGAGGCACCCAGCACCCAAGTTGGCCCCGTGATTGATGCAAACGCACGCGATCGCATTATGGAATATATCGAGAAAGGGCGTCAGGAAGCCAAAGTCGCGCTGGAAATGTCCGCACCCAACAATGGCTATTTTATCGGGCCGACGATTTTCTCAGAAGTCCCGCCAGAGGCAACGATTGTTCAAGAAGAAATTTTTGGTCCGGTTCTAGCCGTCATGCGGGTCAAGAATTTTGAGGAAGCGATCGCAGTTGGTAATAATACCAACTTCGCCCTTACTGGCGGTCTATATTCCCGTACACCTTCCCACATTCAACAAGCTGAAACCGAATTTGAAGTCGGCAACCTCTACATCAATCGCGGCATCACAGGCGCAATTGTAGCAAGGCAACCCTTCGGCGGTTTTAAACTCTCAGGGGTCGGTTCTAAAGCAGGTGGCCCAGATTACTTGCTCCAATTCCTCGAACCCCGCGTAGTGACAGAAAACATCCAGCGCCAAGGGTTTGCTCCCATTGAAGGAGTGGACTAAGAAGGCAAAAATAAAAAGACAAAAGTAAAAGAAAGAATTGGCTTTTACTTTTGTCTTTTTATTTGGGTAAGGTAAGTAAGAGAAAGATGATAGATGAATGAACTGCTAATTAAAATAGTTGAATTTTATAAAGAAACCTTGACTATATTGCGGTTCTCAATTCGATGAAATACAAGATGATAAAGAAGTTAGGAGAACCGCTCTGGATTCTGTGACCGATAAAGATAAAAGCACTAAGTTTAAAAATAGAAGTCTGCTAATTCTAGGAATCATTTGGCTGGTGGGGGCAGTTAGCGATCGCATTTGGTTTGCGCTTGATCACTCAGTGCCAGCTTGGGATCAGGCAGATTACTTGACGGGATCGTTGAACTACTGGAGGGCTTTGCAACAACCCCAGTGGTTTTCAGGCGAGTGGTGGACGAGTTTTTGGCTTTTGACATCCAAAGTGCCGCCTTTTACCTACATTGCGACTGCTATCGTCCAGCATCTCTTTGGGACGGGGGCGGATCAAGCCACGCTGGTTCTGTTGCTATTCAGTGCGATGCTTTTGGGTTCGGTTTATGGTTTGGGTGTCCAGCTATTTAGCATTGAAGTCGGTTTATGGGCGGCTGGGCTGTGCCAACTGTTACCGGGAATTTATCAATATCGTCTGGATTTTCTGCTGGATTATCCGCTGACCGCGGTTGTGACGTTGAGTTTCTTTTGCTTGACAGTTTGGCGGAATTGTCGAACCGCAGAGGCACAGAGGACGCAAAGAACAAGAGAATGGGTTTGGGCGGCGGCGTTTGGGCTTTCTTTGGGGCTGGCGCTGATGGTAAAGCAGACAGCGCTGTTCTTTCTGTTGACGCCGATTTTGTG
>NZ_JACJOQ010000130.1:0-4368 GCF_014695635.1 Coleofasciculus sp. FACHB-712
CCGATATTTAGAGCTGCATTTGCTGTAAATTGCCGTGTCAAAGGTACATCGACGCCACCCGTAACCAGGAAACCAATGTCGCTGTCATCACCCGTGGAAATCGTGACACCGCCACCCACGTAAGGGGCGAATCTGACGGGTTCAAACGGATCTGACTGTCGGATGTTAAAGTCGTAAGTCACTGGAAGCAGAAAGGTCGTATCGTCACCGAGTAGCACGGAAGGGCGTACAGACAACGTATTGGTTAGACCAATTTTGCTGATCACGGCGAAACTACCATCGCCCAAAGCACTATCACCCCCGAAACCAATATTGAAGCCAACCCCGACGTAGCTGCGACCGGCACGGGTGGTTCGACCGAGTTCGATATCGGTTTGAGCAACCTCAGAGTCATTGGGTAAGTTTGGAGTTTCAGCAGTTGGTTGCTGTGGTGCGGCGAGAGCGGCAGCAGAAGTAGTTACGCCGGGAAATGGTTGCGTAGTAGCAGTATCATCAGCCGCTGCCAAGGAGGAAGGCTCTGAAGCCACGGGCTTTGCGCTTTCTTCAACCAGCGTTGCATCTTGGTACTCAGAGAGAATGACCGGCTGTTGGCTCAGATTATATTGTGTTGAGACCGGGGCTTGCGGTGCAGCCGGGACTTGTGATGCAGCCGGAACAGTTGATTGGGTAATCGGTGTGACATCTGCCGACTTGACAACTGGCATACCCATTACTGTTGGCTCAGCGATCGCTTCAGATGCGGCAGGTTCTGAAGTCTCAACGACCGCAGGAGTCTTTTGGTCAATGACTGTGGCAGTGGACTGGGCTGTAGCTGACAAGCCACCGCTGAAAACTGTCAGTGCCGTCAGACCTAGTAAGAAAGAAACACGCTTAGAAAAGATTGTATTCACGGTCACTCCTCAAAAACTTCCTCAAAAATCTACGAAAGCCAACCTTAATTGCCTATTCTCTCGGAAATTATATTTCCCTGTCGTCAATTTAGGAAATTTTAAAAGAATTTGCTACCCACCAAGGAAGGATTATGCGCTGAAAGTGGCTAGTATTCGACGATAATTGATGTTGACAGGTGAAATGGAATAAAGAGGGTCAGAGGGTGATAAGAGAGATTTTTATTCCCGATTCCTAGGCTTTATCTCAAAAGCAGCGATCGCAATTTCTCTGATAAAGGCTTGGGATACGACCAATCGCTCATTTTGATTTTGATGACGAAGAAACCCTTTTTATTGTAAAAAAGGGTTTCTTCATGATTGATGAAGCTCGCCTCTGTAACCGCAGATTGTACTAGGTAAGGCTGTCCATTGCCGCGACAACTTGCTGGGAAACAAAGGGGAGAATCGCTTTGTTTTTACTATTTGCTTTGCCTTCAGTGAACACAATCAACAAATAAGGGTGCCGTGATGGTAGCTCGATATAAGCGGCGTCGTGGCGAACTTGGCTTGTCCAACCGGCTTTAGACCACAATTGGGCATTTGGAGGCAGTCCGCCACCTAAGAAACCCCGCACCTGATTTTCCTCATCGGGGGCTTCATCGTCTTCTGGATGGAGGCTGCGTTTCATCAGTCCCATCATTGCTTGCGATCGCCCGGAGGAAACTGCAACGCCTCCGACAATGCTATGTATGAGCCTCGCCGTGGCATTGGTCGTCACCATATTACGGTTTTCCCGCATCTCCCCTAAGAATGCCCGCTCTCGCCCATAGGGACCGTCACCCCAAGGTTTTTGATTGACATTGATGGTTTCCATCTCTGTCCAACCGAGGGATTGAAAGTAGCGATTCACGATATTGCGCTGCAACTGCCAGGTTTCAAACGGCCCTGGCGGCAACTCTGGACCGCTAGTAGTGCCAGTCAATACATCCAGCACTAAGCTGGTGGCGTCGTTGCTGGAATCAATAATCATGTCGCGGATGGCTCGCTCTAACTCCGAGGAAGTTTGGATCATTCCTTGTTCCAACCACTCCTGTACAGCAACCAGATAAAACAGTTTAACGATGCTGGCAGGAAAGATTCGCTCGACGCCGCGATAGCTAAAGCCCCGGACTGGATATTTCCAGAATTCCTCTGAACTAAGGGCACCGCCAGTATTGACGGGCACTGGGGGATCGTAGACTACCCAGGTTAAGGCAATTTGGTTGCGGGCTAATCCCGGAAATTCTGCCCAAGTTGCTTCTAAAATGCGATCGCCTAATTTTTCTAGTTGTGCGTCTTTGTGAAAAAATGTCATTTTTATTAGTTGTTATCAGTTGTCAGTTATCAGTTGTCAATTGTTCAATAGTTTGTACCACTGACCAACAACCACTGACCCATGACCCATGACTCATTCCGCGAGTACCAATGTCGAGTCAATCTAAACCTCTATGATTCCCCCAGTTGTACTCGTTTGGCAACTCAGGCAGCAATCGGGCGTCACTTGCGGATTTTGTCGCCAAATACAGATGTATCGTCTATCCAAGTTTGTCTGCGTGAAGATGACTATTCCGGCTGGGTGGCAATTCACGACCTCAAAGAGATTGAGGAGGCACAAACGCCCTACGAAGCTCATACTATCTCCCCGGCAGAAATTCAAAATCGCATACCCCAAGTCATTGCCTTTATGCAAGCGGCGATGCAACAGCCGAATTATTATCTCTGGGGCGGAACATTAGAGCCAAATTATGACTGTTCCGGGCTGATGCAAGCCGCTTTTGCTGCCTCTGGGATTTGGTTGCCGAGAGATTCCTATCAGCAGGAAGCATTTACACAATCAATTGCGATTCAAGAGCTACAATCAGGTGATTTAATCTTTTTTGGCATCGGAGATAGAACAACCCATGTGGGTTTATACCTGGGAGAAGGACGTTATATCCATAGTTCCGGTCAAGAACAGGGTCGCAACGGAATTGGAATTGATGTCCTTTCGGAACAGGGAGATTTGATTAGTCAGTCGTATTTTCGGCAACTGCGCTCTTGCGGGCGAGTGGTTGCCAGTTATCAACCACAACGACAATAAGACACCAAAAGGTGGGAGGCAATCGTGTTAATTCCTGAAAGACTGGTAACGCAGAGCGAAATGTCTGCTGACGAGATCCCCGATATTTCTGTAGTAGTGCCGGTTTATAACGAGGTGGAAAGTTTACCCCACCTAATTGAAGCGATCGCAACCACTTTAATTGAGACGAATCTGAACTACGAAATTATTTGCGTGGATGATGGTTCCAAGGATGGTTCAGCGGAATTGCTGAAATCTCTAGTGCAAACCCACAAAAACTTAAAAGCAGTGCTTCTGCGTCGAAACTACGGTCAAACTCCAGCAATGTCTGCGGGGTTTAACTATGCGCGAGGCAAGGTGATTATCACAATGGATGGCGATTTGCAGAATGACCCGGCGGATATTCCCCGGCTCCTGGCAAAGTTAGAAGAAGGCTATGACTTGGTAAGTGGCTGGCGTGAGAAACGACAGGACGCCGCCCTGACTCGTCTGCTTCCGTCTAAAATCGCTAACTGGTTAATTGGGCGAGTCACGGGTGTAGAGTTGCATGATTACGGTTGTTCCCTAAAAGCCTACCGCTCAGAATTGGTGGCGGATATGAATCTTTATGGGGAATTGCACCGATTTTTACCAGCTTTGGCGTTCATTGAGGGGGCAAGAATTACTGAGCTACCAGTAGGGCATCATGCCCGCCGCTATGGAAGCAGTAAGTATGGGCTGGGGCGGACATTCCGAGTCGTGATGGACTTGTTAACCGTCTACTTTATGAAAAAGTTCCTCACCCGCCCCATGCACGTCTTTGGGCTGTTTGGCATTATTGCAATGGCATTGGGGACGCTGCTCGGTCTGTATTTAACGATTTTAAAAGTGGGTTTCGGTCAGAGCATTGGCGATCGCCCGTTATTGATTCTGGCGGTCGTACTGCTAGTGACGGGTGTGCAATTGTTTTCTTTTGGACTGCTCGCAGAATTGTTAATGAGAACTTATCACGAGTCTCAGGGCAGACCAATCTATCGGGTGAGGGAAGTTGTTGGGGGGAATGTTAACAATAGTAAACAAAGGGAAGGCTAAAAGTGTAAGAAGGAATTAAGCTTTGAAAGTTTTTTGGACGCTAGAGCCGCCCAGTCGCCGCAATCTGTTGGTTTTATTTACGGCTGGGCTATTATTTTGGTCTAGTATGGCTTCCTTGCTCCCGACGCTGCCGCTCTATATCGAGGATGTGGGTGGCACGACGCAGCAGATTGGGATTGTCATGGGGTCATTTGCCCTCGGATTGGTTCTGTGTCGTTCGTGGCTGGGGCGTTTGGCAGATCGACGCGGTCGCAAGGTGGTCTTGCTGATTGGCATGACCGTGGCAGCGATCGCGCCTTTGGGCTATCTAGTTGTTAAATCAATTCCCCT
>NZ_JACJOQ010000131.1:0-3909 GCF_014695635.1 Coleofasciculus sp. FACHB-712
GGAGTCCGACCCATCAATAACGTGGTAGATATTACCAACTATATTTTGCTGGAATGGGGTCAGCCGCTCCACGCCTTTGACCGCGATCGCTTGCAATCCGTGGCAAGTGGTGGCGGCGGGGGAACCTCACCGCTACAGATCGGGGTTCGCTTTGCCAATACTGGGGAATCCCTAAAAACCCTCGACGGTCAAACCCGCACCTTGCAACCGCAAAATATGCTGATTACTGCCAACGACCAACCAGTAGCGCTGGCGGGAGTCATGGGCGGTGAAGAGACAGAAGTGTATCAGGGGACTGAAAATTTAATTTTAGAAGCCGCTTTGTTTGACCCGGTGGCAATCCGCCGGTCGGCACGCAGTCAAAATTTAAGGACAGAAGCCTCTGGACGCTACGAGCGGGGCGTCAATCAGGCAGAATTGGGAATTGCTTGTCAACGAGCGATCGCGCTGCTCTCGGAGTTTGCAGGGGGCACTCCCGTAGCACAAGAAATTGCCGACACAAGACCCGACCCCTCAACTTGGAGTCGTTCGATTGAACTGCGTCTAGACCGGGTAAATCACGTTTTAGGCCCAGTAGAGATGGGAGACACTGAAACTACAGGGGAAGTTCACGCTGAAGATGTGGAGCGCATCCTAACGGCGCTGGGGTGTCAGCTACAGCAAGTGACGAAAAAAGATGAAGGCGGAACCAGGACGAATGAAGAAGATTCTAAGCTTCATCCTTCTGAATCCCTGAAGTGGACGGTGAAAGTACCCCCCTATCGCTACCGAGATTTGGAGCGAGAAATCGATTTAATTGAAGAAGTTGCTCGCCTCTACGGCTACAACAAATTCTGCGACACCCTACCAGATAAGACTGAACCGGGGTACCTTTCTGTCGATCAGATGCTGATGCGTCAGATGAGGGAAGCTTTCCGCGCAGCCGGATTGACAGAAGTCATGCATTACTCTTACTCAGTGGCGAAAACTAAGAACGATACAGAAGTCGCGATCGCAAATCCCATGTTTGCAGAATATTCGTCTCTGCGAACTGAGCTAATCTCCGCTTTGATTGACGCCTTCCAGTACAACTTAGAACAAGGCAATGGCCCGTTGAATGGGTTTGAGATGGGTCGGATCTTCTGGCGGGAAGAGGACGGACTTATCGAAGCTGATTCCGTTGCTGGAATTTTAGGCGGTGACTCCTTGACTCAAGGCAATTGGACGCGAGGAGGCAAGCCACAACCCATGACTTGGTTTGAAGCGAAAGGAGCGTTGCAAAGCGTATTTGAGCAACTCAGCCTGCCAGTCGAATATCAGCCAGACCGCCGCGACCCACGCCTGCATCCGGGACGCACGGCTTCTTTGTGGGTGCAGGGAAACCGATTAGGAACGTTTGGGCAACTCCATCCCCAACTCCGGCAAGAACGGGACTTGCCGGATGAAGTCTACGTCTTCGAGCTGGATTTGGATGTAGTTTTGGATTACCTGGATGCAGAGGAAAACCGGACGCCTCTTTTCAAGCCTTACTCCACCTTCCCAGCATCCAGCCGGGATTTGGCTTTGTTCGCTTCGATTCAAGTTTCTGTCTCAGACTTGAAACGAGCGATCGCGAAAGCTGCCATTGCAGACAAACACAAGGGGACATCCCTACTAGAATCGGTCGAGTTGTTTGATGAATATCAAGGGAAAAATGTCCCGGAAGGACAGCGCAGCTTAGCGTTTCGCTTAGTTTATCGAGCTAGCGATCGCACGCTTACCGATGAAGATGTCGAGCCAGTGCATCAAAAAGTCCGCGACGCGCTCGTCGAAAAATTCGGCGTTAATCTGAGAAGTTAAATAAAGTTTTGAGGGTTGAATGTTGATTTAACCCTCAAAACTCAAAACTCAAAACTTTACTGCTATTAACCATGCCTAAGTACGTAATGTGGGGAAGCTATTGCGAAGATGTTTTAGAAAAGCGATCGCCTTATCGGCAAGCGCATCTAGACGGTCTTGCTGCCCAAAAAGAAGCGGGTATTCTGATGACGATTGGCCCGACGAAGGACATCACGAAAGTCTTCGGCATCTATGAAGCGGAAGATGAAGCCGCCGTGCGCCAGTTAATTGAAGCCGACCCCTACTGGCAAAACGGCATCTGGACTGAATACGATGTCAAAGAGTGGATTCAAGCCATCTAATTCCACCAATCAAGCGCATCTCAATTGAGCAGATTTACTGAGAAGCTCCTCAATTCTCCTGAGAAGTAGGAAATTGAGGGGTTTCTACCTCTCCTTACTCAGGCAAAGCCAGCCCCACAACCACCGCCAGTTGCCATTTCCGATAGAATTTTGAGCATAAAATAAAGAAATCACCGTTAAATTAACCCTAGCGGTGAGGACTATGGTAGAAACCAGTAATAACAAGCACGGTAAGTTTTACAAAAACGCCACCAGGCTAGGGTTCTGTAGACTCTCAAGCAGACTGAACAGGAGTCTACTTGAGAGTCTGGCGTCGGCGAACAGGAGCCGTGAGAAGGTTGGAGATGACAGAATCCACGGATGAAGATAGCCAAAAGACAACACTGCGTCAAGCCCAAGCAGAGATGCTAGAAGCAGGCAAACAGGAGACTTTAGACATCTTTAGCGAACTTTTAGAGCGGCTGTGGGAACGCATTGTCGGTTTAATTGGCGAGACGGCGACGGTTGCTGTTTTTCGGAGTGCCCTCTTAGAAGCAAGTCGCGACCATCCGCTATGCCAAGAAATTAATATCGATAGCGATGGAATTTGCCTTAAGCAACTGAAGAACAATTTGGATGCCTTCGAGCGTACAGCCGTCCGAGCCGGACTGATGGCTTTTACTGATAACGTAATGGCTCTACTAATCGATTTAACGGGTGGAATCCTGTTGCGGAAGGTGGAACCCCTCGTGCAGCAGTTAAAACAACAACTGGAAAAGGGCTGAGGGATGAGCAATATTAAACTAATGCCGACAGGTGTTCCCAACTTAGACGCCGTAATGGGCGGAGGCATCCCTGTTTATTCACTGAATATTGTTGCTGGACAACCGGGGACAGGTAAGACAATCCTGGTGCAGCAAATGCTCTTTAACCACATCCGGAATCACAGCACTGCCAAAGTTCTTTACCTGACAACCCTTTCGGAGCCGACGTTGAAGGTGGTGCGCTATATGCAGTGCTTCAGCTTCTTTGATGTAGAAGTTTTTGGCGAACAGGTACTTTTTCAGGATATCGGGCCTTTTATCCGCGAGCATTCCCTGACCGAATTAGCTGACGAGATTCTCGCCAGGGTAGAAAAACACCAACCGGAAATTCTGGCGATTGATTCCTTTAAAGCCATCCGCGATTTGTCTGACGACGTGAGCGATTTTCGTCGTTTCTGTTATGACCTCTCCGTTCGTCTAGCGAGTGCGCGGTGTACCGCCTTTTTATTAGGGGAGTATGACCGCTCGGATATTGGCGAAGGGGCAGAGTTTGCGGTAGCTGATGGCATTGTTTATCTGAACATTGCACTCCAGGAGGGGGAACAGCAGCGTTTTCTCCAGGTATATAAAATGCGCGGTCGAGCGACGGAGATGGTGCCTTACCCGTTTGCGCTCACAGATGGGGGGGTTCAGGTTTTGGGTTCAATGCTGACGCTCAAACGTCGGGAGACAAGTTTGGAGGAGGAGAGCGAGACGGCATCGACAGGAATTACTGGACTCGATAGCATTCTTCGGGGCGGCATCCCTCAGGGGCGGTCTATCCTCCTTTCCGGTGTTTCTGGAACGGGTAAGACGACGCTTGCCATGCAGTTTCTAGTTAATGGCGCTCTTCAGGGAGAGAAGGGACTGCTGTTTTCTTTTGAAGAAACGCGCGATCGCTTGTTCCGAATGGCAGAGGGTTTCGGCTGGAACCCTCAAGATTTGGAAGCCAAAGGCTTGTTACGGAT
>NZ_JACJOQ010000132.1:0-5798 GCF_014695635.1 Coleofasciculus sp. FACHB-712
AAACCGCGATTCCGTTGCCAGGAGTGTGGGCGACAGTTCGTCGAGAATGCAACCCGACAACCGATTGATGAGGCAACTCGTCAATTGATTGATAAGTTGTTGCTCGAACGCCTTGCACTTGCCGCAATTGCACGGGTAACGGGTGTTTCTGAGCGTTGGCTGCAAATGTACGTCAATCAGAAGTTTTATCAAACTCCAAAAACTGTCGAAGTCACCCAAAAAAACCGGGTCGGCTGATAATTCAGTTGGACGAGATGTGGTCGTTTGTTGGCGCTAAAACGAATAAACAATGGATCTGGCTCGCCATTGATGCTGGTAGCCGTGAGATTGTTGGCGTATTCGTTGGAGATCGTTCTCGGCAAGGCGCAAAGGGGCTTTGGCAATCCTTACCAGCTGTTTACCGCCAGTGCGCGATTTGCTACACCGATTTTTGGGAGGCGTATGAGCAGGTACTACGCCCGAAAGCGGCATCGCGCAGTCGGCAAAGAAACGGGAAAAACTAGCTATATCGAACGGTTCAACAACACCTTACGGCAACGAGTGGGGCGCTTAGTTCGTAAAACCTTATCTTTCTCCAAGAAGTTGAGTAATCACATTGGTGCGATTTGGTATTTTGTGCATCATTACAACGCCTCCCTTCGCTCTTAACCATTACTATTCACCACTACCAAAATTTTATAAAAAAGATTGAGTGCGATCGCACTCTTCCCTATTCCCTGTTTTCTTTGCGTCCTTTGCGTCCTTTGCGTCCTTTGCGTTTTTGCGGTTCGTAAATCGAATTAGAAAATTCTAAGCCTGCCGCAGGGCATCGATAACTTGGATGTTCGCTTTGGGAAAGGGAAACTGATCGATTTCATCCAGTGTCACCCAGCGGATTTCATCGGATTCGATCGGTTGGGGAATGCCTGTGAGGTGGCGACAGTGATGGACGTTGAGGGTGACGCGGAAGTGGGTATAGGTGTGGTCAATGGTGATGAGATGTTTGCCCACTTCAATTTCAATGCCCAATTCCTCCTGAATTTCTCTTTTAATGCATTCCTCGACGGTTTCACCAGGCTCTAATTTGCCGCCAGGGAATTCCCAAAGACCTCCCAGAAGACCGTTCTGGGGTCTGCGATCGATGAGAATTTCTTTCTGCTCGTTCCAGATAACGGCAACGCCGATGTTTTTGTGGGGGATGGGGGAAGAGGTTTCGCGCATGGGTAAAGTTGACTGAATATTCAAATTGTATGCGCGACAGTGGGACATCCAGGGACATCTGTTGCAGGCTGGGTTGTGGGGAGTGCAGATAGTGGCTCCCAAATCCATCAGCGCCTGATTAAAATCTCTGGGCTGTTCGGGGTCGAGGAGGCTCTCTGAGAGCTGCCAGAGCGGTTTTGTTGCTTTTGTTGGTGGCACTGGCAATGCTACCAGCCGCGCTAAAACCCGCTTGACGTTGCCATCTAGAATCGCCACGGGTTGATTGAAGGCGGCGCTGAGGATGCCCCCGGCGGTGGTGCGTCCAATCCCGGATAAAGCTAAAACGTCTGATAGGTGGGTAGGAAAAATTCCGTTGTGACGTTGGATAATTTCCTGAGAGGCTTTGTGCAGATTACGGGCACGGGCGTAGTAACCGAGTCCCTGCCAAGCTTTGAGGACTTGCTGCAAGTCAGCGGCGGCGAGGGTTTCAATTGTGGGAAATTGGGCTAACCACCGCTGGTAGTAAGGAATAACTGTTTTTACCTGGGTCTGCTGGAGCATGATTTCCGATACCCAGATGGCGTAGGGGTCGGGGTGGTGACGCCAGGGGAGGTCTCGACCGTTTTGGGAGTACCAGGCTAGAAGCGATCGCCTAAACTCCAAAATAGCAGAACTCGGCAGACTGACTTCCCAGTCTGCCGAGCCGCTTTGTTGCTGCAATTGCAGTACAATCATCGGAACTGGCGCTGATGCCGCTCAATTTGCCTATTCAGCATCAGATACATTGACTTCAGTAGCACCTGTCAAGGCATTTTCAAAGGTCATTCTTTGTTCGGCGTTCCGCAAGAAATAGCCGCTAATCATCGCCGAAGCCAGCATACGCCCTAAGTTTTCACGATTGGTGGTGATCGTTACACCAAAATGTTCTGGTGGTAGGTGCCCCAACAGCCCAACAATATTGCGTTCCATCACCTGAAATACTTCCTGAGACGCGGGTTTGGAAAGCTGAGTAATCGTCTCTGGACTCATGGATTGGACGTATTGCCAAAGCAAGTTGCCGCCTTCCGACTCACCTTCAAAGAACTCTGAGACTCGATTTGACGGGTTGTTCACTTTGTTTCTCCGTACTTTCTAGAGGCAGCTACTCTCAAATCCTTGTACCAGGGTAGATCGCTGCTCAATACTTGTTCTATCGATCGACTCGGAAACTAGCTCCGAGAGTTGTAAATCCTTCTAATACCCTTAATTTAGCAGGCTCCTTCCGGGGTCACAGTGGGCAGAACCGAACTTTAAACGGCGGATTCTTTTACCTTTATTAAGTGCTGAGAAAGTTCATACTCAAAACTTAAAACTGGCTACTCAGCCCTCAGCCCTAGCTCCTAATCCCTGACTCCTCAGTCCTCAGTCCTCAGCCCTCAGTCCTCAGTCCTAACTCCTCAGTCCTCAGTCCTAACTCCTCAGTCCTAACTCCTCAATTAGCTAGCCGCAATGTATTCCCGCATATCGGCTTTGCGCTTGCGAAGCTTGGAGAGGGCTTCCCGTTCGATTTGCCGTACTCGTTCCCGACTGATGTTGAGAAGTTCGCCAATTTTTGCCAGCGTCATGGCTTGTCCATCGGCTAAACCAAACCGCAGCGCTAATACCTCGCGTTGTTGAGGCGTTAAGTCTGACATTAGTTTTTCTAAGTCAACTTGGAGGGAAGATTGAGTTGCGAAGTCTTCTGGGGAAGGGCCGGTGTCTTCCAGTAGTTCTACCAGTTCTGTATCCTGATTATCTCCGACACGCAGATCCAAAGAAAGGGGCTGACGCGCCCGTTCTAGGTACTCCCGAACTTGCTTGGGGGTCAATTCTAGTTCGGCGGCGAGTTCGCCGACTGTAGCAGCTCGTCCCAGGTTTTGAGCAAGTTGGCGCTGAGCTTTCTTAATTTTGTTGAGTTTTTCGGTGATGTGAATGGGGAGGCGAATGGTGCGTCCTTTTTCTGCGATCGCGCGAGTAATCGCCTGCCGAATCCACCAATAAGCATAAGTGGAAAATCGGTAGCCTTTGGTGGGATCAAATTTTTCGACGCCCCGTTGCATTCCCATTGTGCCTTCCTGGATCAAGTCCAAGAGGTCTACGTTACGTTTGATGTACTTTTTGGCAACCGAAACGACGAGCCGCAAGTTGGCTTCGACCATCTTGCGCTTGGCGATTTCACCCACTGCGATCGCCTGCTGTAACTCTTTCTCTGACAACCCAGTTGAAGAAGCCCACGCCTCGTCGGTTGGCTCGTGTCCTAACTGCAACAAGAGTGAATTTTTTACTTCCTGCAAGGTGGCTAAGCGCTGTACTTGTTTTCCATAAAGGATTTCCTGCTCGTGAGTAAGCAGGGGAACGCGCCCAATTTCTCGCAAGTAAGCACGGACGGTATCTGTAGAGGTCTGAGCAGTTTTCATAGCGCTGAGTCTTGAATCAGAGCGATAATTTAAAGCGATCGCAATTGTAAACTATTGTAACCTTTCTGAAAGATGCTGTGTCTATCCCAAGAGGGGGGTTCCTATGCCTTTTCCTTCAACATCAGCTAGTAAAAGGGTACCCACGAATCCATCGGATAATTGCATCTTGAGAAACAAAATGAGAAAAATCTTGCAGATGCTTACTGACACTCAGCGACATTGATAGGTGGGGGTAGGACGATGCTCGCGGCACCTTGGTCTCTAGGAAAAAGTATTACGAAGCGTTAGCAACTCCAATTGAGCAATTGCTCTCATCAGTGAGGGACGCGATCGCGGTATTACATTATTGCACCAGGTCTGAGAGCGAAAAGCCGAAAAATAGGGATTTTCTTAAGCAAAAGGATGACTTTCTGGGCGCAAAGTGCCAGAAAACCTGGTAATCGCAGTTTGAGGAGAATCCGGTCTGTCTATTCCGCTTGGAAAACTTGGGAGAAACGACTGAGATTGATTTTGCAGAGTATATTAAATTGGCAGCTTGCTCAAGAGGCTGCGATCGCCATCGCTTTCTACCATTTTGGATTTTAGATTATAGAAGACGAGCTAGCGATAGCGAAGCGCTGACTTGTCAGTTCGCGTCTGGAGCCAGCTGCCACTTCCAACAATTGATTGGCGGCGACCTTTAGGTGAAATCGTATTCGGCTTGCTCTTTGCTCATTATCCCCTAAACCCATGACCCAAACCGTCTGGATTGCAAGACACGCCAACCGCCTCGACTTCGTGAACCCCGACTGGTTCTTAACCGCCGAACGTCCCTACGATCCACCCCTGTCTGAGGACGGCGTGGAACAAGCCAAACAACTCGCGCAGCGCCTGAAGGGAGAAAAGATTGCCCATATTTTTGCCTCGCCCTTCCTGCGAACGGTACAAACGGCGCACCAAGTTGCACAAGTGCTGAATTTACCAATTAAACTTGAGTCTGGCTTAAGCGAATGGTTAAATCCTCACTGGATGCCAGCGATGCCTGAAAGATTGTCAATGGAAGCATTGCACGAGCAATTTCCCCAAATTGACCTCAGTTACACTTCTCGCGTAATCGCGAATTATCCCGAAACTGGGGAAGAAGTAATGGAACGCTCTGGGGAAGTCGCAAGACGCCTTGCATCTGAGTTTTCCGAAGATATCTTATTGGTGGGTCACGGTGCATCAGTGCTGGGTGCAACTCTCGGTATCCGGGGGGGTACAGCCGAAACTGAAGTAAACGCCGCGCTGTGTTGTTTGGTTAAGCTGGTGCGCGATGGTGAAGAATGGGTGATGGAACTCAATGGAGATGTTTCTCACTTGAGTCAAACTGAAAAAGTCATCCGGTTTAATTAAGGTCATGGGATTGTTATTAGCAGGGGATATCGGGGGTACTAAGACGATTCTGCGCTTGGTAGAAGCGTCTGATTCTGGGGAATTATTGCAAACTCTGTATGAGGAGATTTTCCCCAGTGGCAATTTTCCCGATTTGGTGCCAATGGTGCGGCAGTTTTTGACGGCAGCGGCTGGACAACTCGGCGAGACACCGAAACCGGAAAAAGCTTGTTTTGCGATCGCGGGTCCTGTTGTCAACAACACCTCTATACTGACCAATCTATCTTGGTCGCTTGATAGCAAACGGCTAGAGCAACAATTAGGAATCGCTGCGGTTAGTTTAATCAACGATTTCGCCGCTGTTGGCTATGGGGTCCTGGGTTTAGCCGAATCAGACTTGTACACTTTGCAAGCTGGCAAGCATCAGGAAGACGCCCCGATTGGCGTGATTGGTGCGGGTACCGGCTTAGGACAAGGGTTTTTAATCCGCTTAGCATCCAACGCCCATAAAGTGTTCCCCTCGGAAGGCGGACACGCTGACTTTGCACCTCGCTCGGAGTTAGAATTTCAGCTGTTGAAATATCTGCTCGATAAGCACAATATTCAGCGAATTTCAGTCGAGCGAGTGGTTTCCGGTCTAGGCATTGTCTCAATTTACCAGTTCCTAAGAGATCGGAAAATTGCTGAGGAATCGTCAGAAATTGGGCAGATGATTAGAAACTGGGAACAAGAGATCGGGCAGAAAGACAAGACGATCGATCCCGCGGCGATTATTGGTAAAGCTGCTTTGGAAAAGAGCGATCGCTTGTGCGAACAAACGATGCAAATCTT
>NZ_JACJOQ010000133.1:0-1961 GCF_014695635.1 Coleofasciculus sp. FACHB-712
TGTTGTGTCGCAAAAAGCTGTGCAACCATTTCTGTACGAGACGAAACCTCAAGCTTACGGAACATTCGCTTCAAAGCCTGCTTGACAGAATTCTCGGTAATCCAAAGTTCAGTTCCGATTTCTGTGTTGGTTCGACCCAGCGCTACCAAGTTGGCAATTTCCAACTCACGAGACGTTAAGCGATGGGTCTTTAAGGGTTGGTGCTGAGGTTCCAAAACTGTGCTTGGCGCGAATCGCACGCTGGCGATCCAAACCGATAGGTGTAAACAAATGGCACTCAAATCAGCGATATCTTGGGCATCAAAGGCAGGCATGGATTTTTCACGGGTGCAACCCACTGAGCCGATTAATCGACCCCGATCGATAATGGGTCCTGCCATCACATGCCAATGATCGGGACGAGGACAAATGATTGCCCAGGCTTTTGGGGATGTCACTAATCCTTCATGGACAGGCGTATGGCGCTCTGCTATGTAACGCGCTACAGGATTATGTTCAATGGATAAGACAACATTCAACACTTTTTGAAACTTGCGATTCTCCAAAGGAGAGGCTGCGCCAACGCCTAAAAGCTGGTCGAAGAAAAAGATCCCCGAACGCTTGGCGGCAAAATACTCACCAATTTTTGGCACGAGTTGCGATCGCAGGTCTTGTTCATCTTTTACCTGACTGATGGCTTCAAATAAAAGCTGCAAGGAAATCATCTTGGATTGGGTGTTGTGCCTTAAAGAGTACTCAATCGAGGACTAGGCGCGGTGGGTTGCCATTTTTAGTATAAGGATAGATTTCATTGCAAGCCTTATTAGTAGGATTGATGTATGACTGACTCACAAAAGCACATTATTGGTTTGGTTATCTATCCCGGCATGACCGCACTTGATATTGTGGGACCCCAGCAAGTTTTTAGTGCGCTTCCCAATGTCCAGATTCATCGAATCTGGAAAACGCTAGACCCGATCGAAACCGATGACGGCATGGTGATTTTGCCGGATACCACCTTTGACCATTGCCCGCCCCTGGATGTGCTCTGTGTCGGTGGCGGCTTAAAACAGATGGCAATCATAGACGATCCAGAGATCCTTGGATTTCTGCGTCGGCAAGGAAGCACTGCAAAGTTTATTACCTCTGTGTGTGGCGGCTCTATGTTTTTGGCGAAGGCAGGACTCCTGCAAGGCTATCGAGCGGCGACTCACTGGATGATGCGGGAACACCTAGCCGCGTTGGGGGTTGAAGTCGGAACAGAGCGAGTCGTCATTGACCGAAATCGCATGACGGGGGGAGGGGTGACAGCAGGCATTGATTTTGGTCTCGTGGTTGCTAAAGCGCTTTGTGGTGAGGAAGCCGCCAAGATCGCTCAACTCTTGATGGAGTACAATCCAGCCCCACCCTTCGATGCTGGTTCACCCGAAAAAGCGGGGCCTGATTTAGTGAACAAGGCGACGTCATACGCGATGGGGACATTGGGTTTACAAGTAGAATAGGCAGCTTGACATGAATAGCCAATTCGGAAATTGACGGCGGTACAGCTTGGTTTTTCTGCGATTTCGATCGTCTTCAACAAGAGCTTGATTCCTCAGGTATTCAATTGAGAAGGCGATCGCTATCAATGCAGACCAGCTCCTTTCAGGGTGCGAGTTAATTGGCGCTTTTCTCAAACAAGGGCAAATCCAGGCGGCAAACATTTACCAAAAGCGTGCCCAAAATCACTACCAGCTACTATTGAAAGCAAGGCAAGAGCGCTCGACAATTAGCAACGGCGATAAATTTCCACTCTGAATAAACTGGTCTCGGAAATCCAGCTTCCAGCTCAAGCTTATGTCCTGCTCCTGTAACGATAAGCATGGGTACAACCAGAAAATCGGAAAAATTATAGGCAAAATAGAGGGTGCGCCTATTTATCGTCGCTAAGTTTTTTTGATGGATGAAATTGACAAGAGTTTGACGAATCAGACGGAAGCACC
>NZ_JACJOQ010000134.1:0-3997 GCF_014695635.1 Coleofasciculus sp. FACHB-712
GATTATTGGCTTGGCGGTTCTCATTACTTCCCAATTGATGTGGAAGCAGCCAAAGTTTGTGCCGGAGTATATCCTGATTTCCCAACCGTTTTTCGCAAGTTACGAGACTACATTGGTCAGGTATCCCGCTATATCGAATCTCAGGGAATTAACCAATTTATTGTTTTTGGTTCCGGATTACCAACTTGTGGGAATGTGCATGAAGTTGTAGCGCAAGCAAAGGTTCTTTATACCGATATCGATCGAGCAAATATCAAACTGGGTCAAGAGATTTTAGCCGAGAACTCGAACGCTGGCTACACCTTCTGCGATGCGACAAACCTGGATACCCTGGAGCAATCGGTTGTTGCACAAGTGCTAGGGTCAATTCGGCGTTTAGGTATGGTTTTTGTCGGTGTTGCAGCCTTTATCCCTGATGAAATTATGACCCAGATGCTCGATCAACTTTATGATTGGGCACCGGCGGGTAGTTTCTTGGCGCTGGATTTTGATGGTGAAGCGGGGATCGTGTATCCGGAAATGCTAGAACTATTGGACTCGATGGGGGCGCATGTTTATATGCGTAATCCCGAAACGATCCGAGCGCTGCTGGGACGCTGGCAATTAACTGAGCATGGTATCCTGCCAGTTGAGGCGTGGCAGGCTGACTTATCGGCAAAACCAATTGAGGCTAGCGAGCCAGTTTTTATGTATGGCTGCGTAGTTTATAAATAAAATTGGTCGGTGGAGCACTCCTGCAATGTTACTACAACATTGATTTAGCAATCAAAAACCTAACCCCCCAGTCCTCTTCCCTGCAAGGAAAAGGGGAAAATTACTGCCTTCCTATAGCAGGAAAGAGATTCTCCCTAGGATTACTGAATCAGCGTTGTAGATACAGGGCGATCGCGCATCGCTTCCCACTGGCAACAAATTTGTCTAAAAATACTTCAAAGACTTTCGTTGACATTCAAGCCTTTTAATGGTTAAAACTCTCAAATTTTTGACAAATCCTGCCGTTACTTCCGTTCTTTTTGTGTCTCTGTTGGGTTTATCAACGCCCAGTACTGCCGCTTTTTCTGACATTCAAAGCCATTGGGCGAAAGATTGCATTACTCAGTTAGCCCAAAGAAAGTTAGTGACAGGCTACCCGGATGGCAGCTTTCGCCCAGAAGCAACGGTGACACGCGCTGAGGTGGCGGTGCTGATGTTGAATGCCTTCCCGAATGCGCCAGTAAAGCGTAGCAGCACAGCTTTTAGAGATGTGCCTGCTAGTCACTGGGCGAATAAAGCGATCGCTACCGCTTATCAAAAAGGCTTTTTTTCGGGTTATCCAGGCGGGATTTTTCAACCGAGTCAAGCCATTCCCAGAGTGCAAGCAATCGGCGTTATAGCAGGTGCGGCAAATTATCCCATCCCGGAAAATGTCAGTCAGACGCTGGGGCAGTATTTTAACGATGCGGCGCAGATTCCCAGTTATGCCCAGAATGCGATCGCTTCCGCCGCCGTGGGCACCCTTGTCGTCAATTATCCGAACGTCAAACAGCTCAACCCCAATCGCAGCGCCACCAGAGGGGAAGTGGCAGCGTCGATGTGTCGGGCGTTAAACATTTATACGATTCCGCCGCAGTATATTGCCGGGGTGGAAGTGCAACCGATGGAGGTGCGGGCTTTACCGGGGAAACTGGATGCCGTTCCCACCTTTAACAGCAACAGTCCCGAACTCGTCACAACTGAAGGCATTCTGCTGTCTACCTTCCCTCCAGCAGGCAAACAGGTGCCGGAAGCGCATTTAAATTTCCCCTTCCAGGGACGATTTGATTTATTTTCTCACCACATCGCCAGGGCAGAAAATTCCTCGCAAACGCGCACCCTCTACCAAGGGGTGATTTTGCACAATCCCGGCGATCAACCTGCCACTGTCGAAGTGCTGCAAGCAGCAAGTTACCTTTCCACTCCCGATGCGCCGTTTATTTCCTTGCCAGATATTCAGGATAATCCTAACGGCACCGTCTACGCTGGCCCTGGCAGCCGGACAATGAATGATGTGCTGCGAGGGATTCGGCAGGAAAAATTCTCCCAAAAGGTGACAATTCCACCGGGGCAAAGCCAAATGCTGATGAATCAGCCAATTCCGGTGAAGGCTCCCTCATCGAATGGTCGCACCACGATGATGCGGTTGTCGAGCGATCGCCCAATTTATGTTGCCAATTTAGCCATGAATGCCCCCCGCAATGGCAATGGCAGTGAGAGGACACCCACCTTGGCTGAATGGCAAAAGCTGCTGAATACAGGCGGTTTGGCGGGGAAGCGCGATCCAATTCCCACACCGTTAGATCCTCCCAGAGAACCTACAGTTTTTAGCCGCGTGGCGGGTGTGTCCCAAGGGGCACAATGGCAAGCACAAATGACCGATGGTTCTAATTCCTCAGATTTAACGATTCCTCAGCCGGGGAAAGCGTTTTCTTATGTATTAGGCACTCTGCATCTCATTACCCTCGGCACAAAGCAAATTCAAAGCGCCCCGATGCTAGTTCGCTATCCCGATACGGCGTATTTTGCCCACAGCAACTATGGGGTGGAATACAATCTCACTTTGCCGCTGAAAAACTCTACTAATCAAACCCAAACTGTTACTGTATCCGTGCAAACACCCCTGAAGGATGAGGGAGGAACCGATAGACTTTTGTTCTTAAATCCCCTCACTAAGCAAGTGTTTTTTCGAGGCACAGTCAGGCTTCGTTACAACGATGATAATGGAGTGGAAAAGACGCGCTACGTGCATCTGGTACAGCGACGCGGACAACCAGGAGAACCATTGGTAACGCTGAAGATGCCGTCAGGTGACAAGAGAGTTGTACAGGTAGATTTTCTCTATCCTCCAGATTCCACTCCGCCGCAGGTTCTCACCATCAGCACAAATGGGTAACTCACAATGAATTTAAAAACAGAAACAACAATTGAAGCTTTATACCGCATACCGGAAAATGGCAAAGCGGAAATTGTAAACGGAGAATTGGTACTGATGGCGGCGACAGGTTTTCTGCCAGGACGTGCAGGAGGTGAAATATATGTTAGCCTGCGCGATTACGAACGCAGCACCAAAAGTGGTTATGCTTTGCCTGATAATGTTGGCTTTATTGTCAATCTTCCAAACCGCCGTTCTTTCAGCCCTGATGTTGCGTTCTACATCGGCAACCCTAGCGGCGGAAAGTTCTTAGAAGGGGCACCCGTTTTTGCTGCTGAAGTGAGAAGCGAGAATGATTACGGTGAGGCAGCAGAAGCGGAAATGGCAGCCAAGCGCCGGGATTACTTTGCGGCGGGTACGCTGGTGGTATGGGATGTAGATGTACTCAAGGCGGAAGTTGTCAAGGTGTATCGTGCTAGCAACCCCTCAAAGCCGCAAGTTTACCGTCGTGGTGAGGTGGCTGAAGCTGAACCCGCTGTGCCGGGATGGTTGATGGCAGTAGACGATTTGTTTGTTTAGACGCCCACTTTTAATAACACTCAATCAAGCTATTTTTACAGCTAAAAATCTATGACTGTAACTGGTAGACGCTTGTGGACTGTAGATGAGTACCACCGCATGATCGAGACAGAAATTCTGACAACTGACGAGCAAGTGGAACTCCTAGAAGGACAGATTCTAGAAATGAGTCCTCAACAACCTCCCCATGCTGCTACGACGCAACGGGCGTTCAACTATCTCAACAGCCTACTGACAGATCAAGCGTTCCTGCGGATGCAGTTACCGATTACGCTGCGCCCCAACTCAGAACCCGAACCGGATATCGCTGTTGTTCGTATCGATCCCCGCGAGTATTTTGAGCGTCACCCTACACCCGATGATATCTTCCTGTTAGTTGAAGTGGCAGACTCTACTCTAAATAGAGATTGCCACATGAAAGCACGCACTTATGCCAAAGCTGGGATTGCTGATTACTTGGTTCTGGATGTGAACACGCGGCGAGTCTACGTTTTCCGCGAACCGGGAGAAGCAAATTATCAACAAGAAACT
>NZ_JACJOQ010000135.1:0-11523 GCF_014695635.1 Coleofasciculus sp. FACHB-712
TCTTTCTGAACAATCATTGCCGAGAGAATGACAACATCTGCCCATTCCCACTCTTGTTCTGTAACGGTGCGGATATTTCGATCGACCAGCTTGAATTCCCACTCTTGAGGCAAAATTGCCGCCACGGTGACTAAACCCAGCGGCGGCAATAAAACCTTGCGATTGACTAATTCCAGAATTTTTTCGTAAGACCAAAAAGTTTTAGGAAACAGGGGATAAACTAATAAAACTTTCATTGAATTTAAAACCTCACACCTTTTTAAATTTCAGCTATTAGCTAATACATAGCACACGAGCCTAGCTGAATCTGGCAAGCTTAGGTTAAGTCTGATAGCTTTTTTAACGCAAAGGTACGCCAAGGGTGACGTAAAGGTACGTAGAAAATCAGTAAGAGGTCTTGATATGTCTAAGGAACTCTTCTGAAGACAGCCTCTAACCTCCTTGGCGTACCTTTGCACTAACCTCTGCGTACCTTTGCGTTAAAACAACCTTTTAAATCTAATTTCTACTCGTTCTTAGCTGTCAGCTGCTTTTTTTGAACTCCGCTTATTTTTAGCACATCGCTGAATGTGGCACAGTAATTCGGCAGACCCAGGGTAGCAGGATTGACGGGATCTTGGTAGGTAAAATGACGGTAGCGCAAGCAGAACCGATCCCAAGGTGCCATCTGAATTCGGAACAAGAGGATGAAGAAATCAGCTAGCCAGGGAGACAGGGGCACGCGAAAATAAATTTTCTTGTCTAAATAAGCACAAACTTCTTCTACGGCTTCGTTGACCGTTATGGGTGCTTGACCCAAAACCAGCTGTCGAGGTTCCGAGGGGCCAGGAGGATGTTCGATTAGGAATCGTACCACTTGGGCAATATCTCGCCCGTGCATATAGTGGAAACTGCCGTCAGCTTTAAAAAAGCGAATCAGGTCAATCAACTTTGCCACCCCTGGCAATCCTGAAGAAAGATGGGAGTAGGGTTTGTTGGCATCTCCTCCGAGAACCAAGGTCGGAAAGAGGGTAGTGATGCGGGGTGCGATCGCTAATTTCGATAATCGCTGCAAGCAGTCATACTTAGAACGAATGTAGTCTGTCCCTAGTTCTCCCGCTTCTTTCAATAATTCGTTGTCGCGTCCGAGGATGCTAGCAGTAGAAAAGTAAATGACTTGTTCGCAAACTGCGGGGTCGAGCAAGTTTAGCAACCGGATGGTTTTAATCACATTCACGTCAAATACCGCTTGGGAGCCGCCCCAAGCGGTTGCAGCTAAGATCGCGACATCGATTGTCTTGAGTAGATTTCCCACTCGTTCAATGTCTCGCAAATCAGCTCTTACAACGGTGATTCCCGGTCGAGATTGGTAGTCAATTTGCAGTTTGTCTGGATTTCTGACTAACAGATACAGCTCGTGTTCGGTTTCTTGAATCAGGCTTTCGCTAATGTAGTGACCAATGCAGCCACTCGCACCAGTTACCAAAATCCGCTTGGGGTTCATAAGGGTTGGTCATTCGTCCTTAGTCAAGAATGATTTGTCTTTAGTTCAATGACTAATGACTAATGATTTTTGACTGATTTGGCAGTTTCAAAGAAGAAAGCTACGTTTTCTTCGGGGGTACTGGGTAAAACACCATGACCGAGATTCATGATATGACCTTTGTTTCCGGCTTTGCGGATCGTGTCATAAATGCGATCGCGGATGAACTCTTTTGAGCCAAATAAGGCACAGGGGTCCATATTTCCCTGTACACCGATGTTTGAGCCAAGTCTTGTCCTTGCCTCTGCCATGTCTACCGTCCAATCTACGCTGACGATATCCGCGCCGGATTGTGCCATCCTCTCCAGAATGCCAGCACTACCATTGATGTAGAGAATCAGGGGAGTATCCGGATGCGTCTGTTTTACCTGGTTGAAAACTCGCTGCTGATACGGTAGAGCAAATGTCTCATAATCTTGCGGACTCAGTTGTCCTGCCCAAGAATCGAACATTTGAATGACTTGGGCACCGCTATCAATTTGGTAGCGGACGTAAGTTGCGATCGCATCTGCCAATTTACCCAAAAATTGATGCAGCATTGTTGGCTCTGAAAAAGCCATGCTCTTAATAATTGCGTAGTCTTTCGAGCTTTTGCCCTCAATGGCATACGCTGCCAGCGTCCAAGGGGCACCCACAAAACCCAAGACAGTTGCTTTGTTGCCGACTTCTTGGCGTAATGTTTGCAAAATTTCACCGATAAAAGGCAGCGATTCCCCAGGTTCTAGAGGATGCAGTTTATCAATTTGCTCTTGGCTGCGGATGGGCGGATCGATGACTGGTCCTCGGCTTTCGATGATATCAAAGGGAATGCCAAGTCCCGGCAACGGAGTTAAAATATCAGAAAATAAAATTACCCCATCTGGCTCAAAGGCGCGAAACGGCTGTAGGGAGATTTCGATTGCCAGTTCTACTTTTTCCGAGCGATCGCGAAACGCAGGATACTTATCTCTTAAATCTCGATAAGCTTTCATATATCTACCCGCTTGCCGCATCATCCACACTGGCGGACGGTCTAAAACTTCACCACGGGCTGCCCTCAGCAGATACGGAACTTGGGTTGCAACGGTCATTTACACTTCACCTAAAGACTTATTTAAAGGCATTTGTTTAGCTTATCATTGTCGGATTCCCCAAGTTTAGTTTTGCGATCGCTTCTCTTGAGTTTGCCCGCCATGAGAGAGGCAATCCATGCTAAACCCTTCTAGATAGGGTATCAACTCCTAGAGACATGGAATGTGCATTTCCCTAGTAGTAGTCAGCGAGCCTGAGTGACTCTCCGACACGCGAAAAACCCGGCTTCTTGAATCAACCGGGTTTTTCTGTTGCGTGCTTTTTTAACTACCTATTGACGTTATTTGACAATGCAGATGCCACTAATTTCAACGGTGCATCGCGTCGGTTTCTTAGCCGTATCTAAGTTGCGGGTGGTGGGGTTATAGGTGTATTCCCCCGCCTTGAAAACGCGGTTGGGATTGGCGCAGTAAGTGTAGGTTTGACCCGCTTCGGTAAAGTTCACGACCACCAAAGAATTCTTTGCCGGAGGACAACTATCCAAAACCGTCAAGCCATACTCATTTCGCAGCAGTTGGCTTCTTTGATCGTTAGCTGTAGGTTGAGTCGGATTTTGGGAAGTCGTTGTTTTCGGCTTTAAGTCACCACTGCTAATGTCAAAGGTGTACGCTCCTGCTTTGACAAGGCGGTTAGGATTGGCGCAGTAATTGTACGTTTGACCGTATTCGGTAAACGTGACAACAACCAAAGAAGTTTTTACTTCTGGACAGGTATCCAGAACCCTCAACCCATACTCATTGAGCAGAGCTTGTTTCCGGGGGTCATTTTGAGCTGGGGTTTGAGCCGGTGGATTTTGGGCAACAGCACCCCCTGGCTTGATATCATTGCTGCTAACGTCGTAACGATATTCGCCTGCCTTGATATTGCGGTTAGGATTAGCGCAGTAGGTATAGTTTTGACCGTATTCGGGGAAGGTGACAACAACAACATTACTCCTTACCGCCGGACAATTTTCTAGGACTCTCAATCCATATTCATCTTCTAGAAATTTTTGTCGCGCATCTTTTTGACCCGCGGGAGTTTGAGCCGGTGGATTTTGGGAAGTTGTTGTCTGGCTAATCCCAGATATTGAAAGCGTGTATCTCCCCCTAGTGTTGTTCTTACCCAACACGCGAAGTTTATATTCTCCAGTCGTTGGCACTCGATACCTCACCAAACCCGATCGG
The DNA here is from genome assembly GCF_014695635.1 of Coleofasciculus sp. FACHB-712. Classification (NCBI taxonomy): domain Bacteria; kingdom Bacillati; phylum Cyanobacteriota; class Cyanophyceae; order Coleofasciculales; family Coleofasciculaceae; genus Coleofasciculus; species Coleofasciculus sp. FACHB-712. The sequence goes on from NZ_JACJOQ010000135.1 coordinate 3,760, forward strand.
TCATCGTAGGCAACCTGCGCCCCACTCTGTGAGGAAACTAGAACTAGAATAGGCAAAAGAGTACTACCGTCTTCTACATCAACAGCGGCAACGATTGCATCACCTTGCTTAGCATTAATCAGGAATTCCTCACCATAGGCTTTCTGGACAGGAGTACCCCTTAGAGATTGGTTTTTAAAGGTGAAGGTGGGAGAGTTAGTACGGATGAACCCGTTAACGTTTTCACCATTTTTTAGTGCGGTTGCTGCTCCAGCGATATCGGAGATCCCCGTAAACATCATCCCGGCGATCGCGACACTTGCCGCAACCCTATTAATAAACTTACGACCCATCATGGTAGACCCGTTTTCCTATAAACAAGAACTGCTTCCTTCTGTTTGGACAGATGATATCCATCCATAGTTCCCAGAGTCCAGGCACCTCAAACTTGTAAAGCCGGTTTGAAATGCCTGCTCAACTGATGCAATCTAGAAGCACCTAAGTATTATTGCTCGGTAGAGGAAAAACTCAAACTGCCGCGATCTGCATCTAACTGAGCGGGGATTCCCAAGGGTAAAGCTGCATTAGGGCCATCGTGACCAAAGGGGAGATCGGAGACAATGGGAATGCCAAGATTCCCCAAGCGATCGCGCAATACTTCTTCCACCGTCAAGCTAGAAATGTTCGGCGGAGCTTCGCAGCGGCTAAAGCGCCCCAAGGCAATCCCTTTGACTTTCCGAAAAGCCCCTGTCATCCGCCACTGCGTTAACATTCGGTCAATGCGGTAGGGAGCCTCAGTCACATCTTCCAAAGCGAGAATGACGCCTGCTAGCTGGGGCTGTACGGGCGTGTTCAGAAAATGCGTGGCTACCGTCAGATTGCCCGGTATTAAGATGCCGCTGACCTTACCGCCGCCCCAGCCGACTCCTTTTAAGGGTTCTAGAGGGCGACCTTCTACGCAATCGAACAGCCGCTGAATCGACCACTCTGGCTCTGCGGCAAGGGTAGTTAGCAACGGGCCATGAACCCCTGCAATGCCAACTTTACCGAGGCTCCACAGCAAGCCAGTGGCATCAGAAAAGCCGATTAGCCATTTGGGAGTCCGGTGTAAAAAATCTACTATTTTTTGTTCCGCACCCTGCCAAGACCAATCTTCTAGTAAGCGGGCGCTACCATAACCGCCTCTGGCACAGAGAATGCCTTTACATTTAGGGTTTTTCCAAGCGTCTGCGAGGTGTTGGCGGCGGCTGTCATCGCGACCAGCAAGGTAGCCCCACCGTTCCTCAACGCCGCTGCTAATTTCGACTCGGTAGCCGCGCGATCGCCATATTTCCACACCTTTGTGGAACGCTTCCTGTTCTCGCAAGGCACCACTGGGAGCAATGACTCGCAGCAAGTCGCCAGTTTGTAAAGGCGGGGGTAGTTGGTACGCGGAAAAATCCAAAATTCTTCTGGTTTAAGTTTTAATTTTGCAAGATATCCCGAAACCATTCTTCCATGCGATCGCCCAGTGCTTCCAGGGAATATTCCGCTTCGGCTTGTTGGCGGCAAGTATAGCGGTCAAGTTGATCGATGCGTCCAATGGCCTCGACCAACCCCGCCACGCTATCCGGCTCCACTAAAAAGCCCGTCTTCCCATCCTGAATAATTTCAGTCGGGCCACCTCTGGAATAAGAAATGACGGGGACTCCACAAGCAAGCGCCTCAATCACCACATTGCCAAACGCTTCCACCCAGCGAGGTGTCATCAACAACGCCCGACAATTGCCTAAATGCTGTTGCAGTTCGGATGTGGAGAAAAATCCTGCATATTCTACAGGAGCATCGGGATAATCTTGACAAATCTGCTTCCAATATGCATCGTCTTGCATTTTGCCAAGAATTTTTAGGGGAATGCCGGTAATTTTGGCAGCGGCAACGGCATCCTCTAGACCTTTTTCTGGAGCAATCCGACCTACCCAAGCCAAGGCGGAGGAAGGTTCTGAGCAAAATTGATAAAGCGATAAATCTAGACCACTTCCGAGAATCCGATAGTGCGACGGACTGGGAAACGTTTCTGCCTGTGTCAATGTGTAGACGCCAACCGTACCAGGAAACTGGACGGAAATCTGTTCCACGATGCGATCCATCGCGGTCGAGAGAGAACCCATACTCACGAAATGGGCGATCGCTCGATTAAAAAATGGCGTTAGATAGAACGGTAGCCAATCATAGGCAATGTTGAAAATCAGATCGTAGTCAGCTTGGACTTGCCGCGCATAATCCCACATATTGCCCAGCACAGAATTCTCCGGCATGACAATCGGGGCACTCCGTCCTTGAGTCTGAGCCGTTGTCTGGAGTTCTCCAGCAATTTCGATAATTGGAATATCTCCCAGCACAGAACCTTGGGGAGCCACAATTTTGAGGGTATGTCCCCGCCGGAGCAGCTCTTGGGCAACGTTGAGCAGGGTTAGTTCTACGCCGCCCCCCAACCCCGTGCCGAGAGCGCCCACCGAGGTTGAGAGCAACAACAGTTTCAATGGACGATGCAAGATGGACAACTTTTAGACTCTAAACGATAAACAATAAATTTAAACTCTTGTCAAGACGCCAATTTAGCGGTTTTCTGACTCCTCTGGCGGATGATTAGAGGAATTTTGGGAATTTGGCAAAGCGGGCAAATTATTATCCGTGCCAGGATTCAAGCGAAGCCGATTTAACTGCCCTATCGCCCACCGCGCTGTTTCCTGAACCTCGGAATCCCGATCTTCAGCAGCGTGACGCAATAAATTGCTGACTTGACCGATCGTGTCATAAATTCTTGTCAAATCCCGAATTGCATTTTTGCGAACATCAGGGTTTTCATCTTGCAACGAGATCGCGAGTGCCCGGTTCATCGGTTTGAGGGTGCGGGTGCCAATTTGCGACAGCGCCTCTAAGATTAAGCCGCGCTGCTGAGAATCCGAGTCGATCATCAGATCCACCAAGGGCTGAATAGCTCTGGAGTCGCCGCATTGTGCCAGCTCCCAGATCGCCTTGCGTCGTTTTGTCGGATCGGCTCCCTGTAAATCTTTAATTAATTCATTAACAATATCAATTTTGGGGAGGCGAGTGGTTTCTCCCATCGCTTTTGCCTCGTTGCTTCGCAGCCGTGCTAACGGCTTCGCTTCGCTAACTGCTTCTATTGGCTTTTGTGCGGTTGTTCTCCCGTCTAAATTGCTTTTTTCTAAATTGCTTGTTTCTGAAAGGGTCAAAGCAGAGGCATGATAGCCGTTATTGCCATTGTCATTTTCTATCGGGTGAGAATGGATATCTGCGGGATGATTGGCATCTTTAGGGTCTTCGTAGCGGCTTTCATCCGATTCCTCAGCTCCAGACTCCGGCTCTTCCTCTCTGTTGAGGTTGCCTAACCATTTCAGCAAGAAGTAAACTCCTAATCCGACCCCAGCTGATGCTGCTGCTAAACCTAATAACCACCAGAGACGATTCCCTTCAGAACTCGGTTTAGCCGCCTTGGGTTTTGGGGTGGGAGCCGGAGAAGATTTTGCGGCTTCGGCTGCCTGAAGCCGCTCTTGAGTCGTGGAACCAGCAACTCCATCAGGCGTTAACCTGACAGATGTTTGAAATTTAGAGATAGCAACTGCTGTCGTTCGGCCATAAACGCCATCTACTGGCCCATTGTAGTGTCCCAAACGCTTTAGTGACTTTTGCAGTTCTGCGACTTCAAAGCCTTGAGAGCCTACTTGAAGGATAGGCAAATCGTTTTTAGGGTTTGGGGAACTCGCCTGAGCCAGTTCTAGGGAGACGGGTAAACTGGGGGGGGAAGTGGCGATCGCTGACGGCAATCCTGTGGAATTCTCACCCGAACTGGGGATAAAGCCCAGACAGATAATCCAGGTAACTAGAAGCCATGTGGAGCGGTAGAACATAGTTTTGGGAAACCTGTCTAAGTGAATACAACCAGACAAGATCCTTTGCTGATAATTTTCTGCTTAGCTTCTAGTACCAGCATGAAGTTATTCGTTCTAAATAGTTAGCGAGCAATTCATCCCTATGTTTTGGGCGAGCGGCTCTGGGAGCAAGTGTGAATATTGGGCTGATCATAACAGAAAGTTTCAACTCGCTCTCAAATCTTAGCGGCTAACTTGTCTGTCATCCTATTCATTTCTACCGATTTTGCCAAATCTCGGTTTCGGATTCTTTCGCTTGTATTGGCAGTGATTGATAGGGTAATGGCTCGGATGGCTCTAAGAGAGAAATTTGCTCGGTTTTGCTTTCTTCTTGTGTCACCCTGGTTTCAACAGATGTAGAGGGTTGCCCGAAGCGCAGGCTTTGCAAACGCACTTGTTCGGCTATCTTCTCGCGCTGATTAATTAGATAGATACTGGCAAGGGTTAGACTCACTCCCAGCCATTGAAGAGGGCTGAGAACTTCAGCCAAAAGTAGATTGCCAAAAAAGAGGGCAAACACGGGTGTCAAAAAGGTGAGGGAACTAAGACTGGTGAGATTGCCGCTAGAGGCAAAGTAGAAGAATAAACCATAGGCGATCGCGCTCCCAAATACGGCTGCGTAGCTCAATGCTATCCAGCCAGACGTATTTAGATGCACCCACTGGTCAGATTCCCACACTTGGGAGAGTGCAAACAAAGGCAATCCGCCCAAAATCATGTGCCAGCCAGTCGCCACCACCGGATCGGCATACTGGCAAACGAAACGAATCAGCACTGTTCCGACAGCCATCGACAGCGCCGCCAGCAGCATCAGCCATTCCCCGCTCTCAAACAAGTGCGTGAAGCTAAACGAGCCAGCGATCGCGTTGCCGTGGAAGAGATTGATAATCCAATCATCCGGCAAGCCAATCAAACTAATCCCTAGCACTCCCGATGCCAACCCCAGCCAGCCCCACAGCCCAATGGTTTCTCCAAACAACCAACAGGACAGCAAAGCCACTGCTAGGGGTTGAGAGTCAATCATCACCGAACCCAACCCGGCACCCGTTCGCACTAATCCAAAGGCTAAAAAGCCTTGAAACAAAGCACCATCAACCAAAGCAAACAAACTAATCCACAGCCACGCCCGAATGCCTTTCGGTTGAGGTTTCCCCATCAAAAAGGCAGCAACTAATACCAATACCCCAGCAGGCACCAACCGGACACCAGCCATAAACAGGGGCGTCGTATTTGGAATAACACCCTTCATTGCCACCATCGCCGTTCCCCACAAGAAAAAGGGGGCAATCAGCAGCAAGGGTGCCAACGGAATTTTGGATTCTGTGAGTTTTAGCTGCATAAAAGTTCTTTGTGGGCGTACATAACAGAGCCAAATCAGCACTCTTGAAGCAGGTCATCACGAGCTGCCCTTCCAGAAGTCGCAACTGAATTTATTAAAAATTTTTCCAGTTTCTTGCTCTTTTTCTGGCTGGTTGCGCGTTTATTTACTTAATTGTACTTAATATGTAGTTCTGTTAAGGCGCTTTAGCAAATTGTTGGGATGCCGACAAAAGGGTAAGTTTTTACTTGTAAGTACCCGTTAAATTCGGGGAGCTAGGGAAAACCTTCTTTCTGGTAAGCTTTCAGGCTTCACCCGCAACCCAACGAAACCGATGCGGATCGTGCAAACTAGAGAAAGAGCCAGCATTCCTAGGGAAACACTTACTGTTTTGCAGGATTTGCTTCCTTCTCTAATTCGCTCATTCATTCACGATTCATTGCTTGCCTGCTCATGATCTGGCCTTTTCAGCCTAAGTTTCGTAAACAAATTGCTCGGATTGAAGTGACTGGTGCGATTGGCAGTACTACCCGAAAACAAGTTCTAGAAAGCCTGAAAACGGTTGAAGAACGAAAGTTTCCAGCTTTACTGCTACGCATTGATAGTCCTGGTGGTACGGTCGGGGATTCTCAAGAAATCTATGAAGCCCTGACTCGCCTGCAAAAAAAGGTGAAAATTGTTGCCAGCTTTGGCAATATCTCCGCATCTGGAGGAGTCTATATCGGGATGGGAGCCGAACACATTGTTTCCAACCCAGGCACAATTACCGGCAGTATCGGTGTAATTCTCCGGGGAAACAACCTGGAGCGCTTGCTAGAAAAGATTGGCGTTTCTTTCAAGGTGATCAAATCGGGTCCTTATAAAGATATTCTGGCTTTTGACCGGGAACTCACCGAGCCGGAAAAGAATATTCTCCAAGACCTGATTGACGTCAGTTATCAGCAATTTGTGCAAACGGTTGCTGAGGCTCGGAAGCTGACAACCGAAACGGTTAAAAGTTTTGCCGATGGTCGCATTTTCACAGGTCAACAAGCGTTAGAACTGGGGGTTGTTGACCGGCTCGGCACTGAGGAAGATGCCCGCCGTTGGGCTGCGGAACTGGTCGGTCTCGATCCCGAAAAAACGAAGTGTTACACCCTGGAAGAACGCAAACCTTTCTGGAATCGTGTGGTATCAAGCAGAGTTCAAGGGGCATCTAGTCTATCAGCTGGGATAGACTGGTTAGAATTTGAACTTTCTACCAGTGGTCAGCCGTTGTGGCTTTACCGACCCTAGTATGAAGTTTAGATTTTAGATTATAGATGATTCTGAAATCCAAAATCTAAAATTCAAAATCCCAATTATAAAATGGAGGATGCTTGCGTGGAGTGGCGAGTTCGAGCGATTCGCGGGGCAACAACTGCCTCACAGAACACGGCTGAGGCAATTCGAGAAGTGGTAGCGGAACTACTCGATGAATTAGAAGTACACAATCAACTACATCCGGATCTAATTATTAGTGCCACGTTCTCGGTGACGCGGGATCTGGATGCGATCTTTCCCGCTGCGATCGCTCGCTCTCGTCCCCACTGGGACAATGTCCCTCTGCTTGATGTTCAGCAAATGCACGTGGAGGGAGGGCTGGAGCGTTGCATCCGCTTCTTAATTCACGTCAATTTGCCAGCTTCCCATCCACCGATTTACCATCCTTATCTGCGGGGAGCTAAAAGCCTAAGACCGGATTGGAGTTTGTCTCAGGTTAGCTTATCCTCGCAGTCAACGATTCAGTCGTTTCATCGCTGAGGTTTTTTGTCATTAGTGATTCGTCCCTAGTCATTGACGAATCACTAATGACATTTATTAGCTATTTTCTAGGTTTTTAGGTGATTTGTTGTGAAAATGGATGCCTAAAAAAACGTCATATAAAAAGCTCCAGAAATTTTTTCCTTGCCAGATTCCCAGAGTTTGATAACAGCCTTTTTCATCTAAGAGGGGCTTGGTGGCGTAATAAGCATTTTGGTAGTGATACCAGGGGATGGAAGGCCACAAATGATGAATGAGGTGGTAATTTTGCCCCATGATCAGCAAATTGAGGATGGGGTTGGGGTAAACTCTGGCATTTTTCCAGCGATCGCGTTCTTGATGAGGGCGATGTGGCAGATAATCAAAAAACAATCCCAGCGCCAATCCTACCAGGGCAGAAGGGATAAACCAAAAATTGAGAATGTAGCCTAAGAATTGGTATTGAATTGAGATATAGAAAATCGTCCCGACAAACAAGCGGCTTAAGAACCATTCTAAAAGTTCATATTTTCGCCACAGCTGCCGTTTAAAGAAAAATACTTCGTGGTATAAAAACCGCACCGGAATTAACCACAGGGGTCCGCCAGTAGAAACGTAATGATCTGGATCGTTTTCCGGGTCATTGACATGGGCATGATGCTGCAAATGAACCCTAGTAAATACTGGGAAGGCAAAGACTAACATCAGCGCACTGCCATGTCCCAGGATGGCATTGATGACTCGGTTACGATGGGCAGAATTATGACAAGCATC
>NZ_JACJOQ010000136.1:0-5921 GCF_014695635.1 Coleofasciculus sp. FACHB-712
TTGGGTGAAGCAGCAGAAAGCTTGAACGGACATCTAGATACGCTGGTATCCCATTTCAGCCTTAGCGCCCCTTCTATTTACGCTGTTTGTACTGAGGCAAAAGGTAGAGGAGAGAATAAAGAATCTCTCTGTTCACTCAGTCCTCAGTCCTCAGTCCTCAGTCCTCAGTCCTCACCCCTCAGCCCTCAAGAAACGCTCAGCAACCTCTTGTGGGATACCTGCCGTTCACAAGCTCGCCAGAGACTCAACGACCTGGCTCAACCCATTATCCCAGGAGCCAGTTGGGATGAGCTGGTATTGCCAGAGGCACAGCGACAGGTGTTGCGCGACATTGCCGCTCACGTTCGGCAACGTGCCAAAGTATACGAAAACTGGGGATTTGGCGGCAGCGGACGCGGCTTGGGCATTAGCGCCTTATTTGCCGGAGGCAGCGGCACTGGCAAAACAATGGCAGCAGATGTACTGGCTGGAGAATTGCAGCTAGACCTTTATCGCATCGACCTGAGTTCTGTCATCAGTAAGTATATTGGGGAGACAGAAAAGAACCTGCGGCGAGTATTTGATGCCGCAGAAGCTGGGGGAGCAATTCTGCTGTTTGACGAAGCTGACGCCCTGTTTGGCAAGCGTTCTGAAGTGAAAGACAGCCACGACCGTCATGCCAATATTGAAGTTGCCTACCTGCTACAACGCATGGAAGCTTACCGAGGCTTAGCGATTTTGACGACTAATTTAAAAGGTTCTCTCGATCAGGCATTTCTGCGCCGGATTCGTTTTATCGTTCAGTTTCCCTTCCCCGATGCCACCCAAAGAGCCGAGATTTGGCAGCGCATCTTCCCCAGAAAAACACCGACTGAAGGGCTAGATCCTGTGAAGCTAGCACGGCTAAACGTCGCCGGGGGAAACATTCGCAATATTGCCCTCAATGCAGCCTTTATCGCCGCAGATGCCAATGAGCCGGTCGGGATGCAACACATTTTGCAAGCAGCAAAAAGCGAATATGTCAAACTGGAAAGACCTCTCACCGATGCGGAAGTGAAAGGCTGGGTGTGAAATAAGAAAGCGAACCGACAGGTCGGCGCTAGGCTAACGCCTCGCTTCGCTAACGCTATCGCGCTAATTATTCTTTACAGCTGATTAAACTTATAAACCAGGGATTTCTGACAATTCCCCTTCCAACTCTTCTACCTTAAATCCGGTTGTATCTTTCCATTCTTCAACTGTAAAGTGATAACCACATTCTTCAGCCATTTTGACTAATGTTTCCAAGTCGGGTGCAGAGTTGAGCTTTTCCCGTAAGCCGGAGTCAGTTTGAACAGCTCTAAAAAGTTTTATTACTTCCTCTTTTGCCATAAGTTTATATTCCCAGTACGTTAAATCAATGTTAACTTACCATCCACCTATCGCTTATCCGGAGAATTTTCGGTGGCACTGACAAACATTCCCAAAATTGTTCTGAGGGAGTATCTAAGGCGGAACCCCCCCCATTTCAGACTCCACCAATACGGTTGGTTGAGTCAATACCAATGGATTGCGCCTGTCGTTGATGAAATCAAAACCGAACTCGATCCGCTAACGCTAGAAGAACCAACGACTCCATCAGACCTAACAGAAGTACCGCCGCCTCAATTTACCCCGCAGGTTCAGGGAGTTGACCACCTCTACAGACAGTACCGTTGCAAGTATAGTGAAGCCTTAAGCTGCACCTTACCGCTACAAACGGTTCAGCAAGATCCAACCGCCAAATATTGCTCAGAATGTAGTTTCCCAGCTACCTTAGCCGAGAAAAGTGAGATCCGGGGGCGTCGGGGAAGATATCGGATCGAAGGCTTGTTGGGACGCCGGGGAATGGGGCGACTGTATAAGGGAATTCAGGTTGCCGATCAGCAGCCAGTTGTGATTAAAGAGTACCTGCTTCCCGACCGTTGTTTCAACGAGGAAGAAATCCGCCTGCGTCAGCAAACCTTCGAGTTAGCAGCCGGTTTGACTCTAGCAGATGGAAGAGTCCAAGATGTTCGCTTGCGTCACCCTTGGGACGCCATTTCTGACCCGATTCAGGAACGCTGCTATCTTGTTACCACGAGCAATTTAGATACGCATCCAACTCTAAACGCCTGCCTTGCCGCCAATGGTGCGATGACCAGTCGGCAAGTGCGCCAAGTCCTCAACCAAGTCCTGCAAACTCTGGAGTTTCTCCACGGTCAAAAGTTCAGTCTGCCCTCCGGTCAGGTGCAGCAGGGAATCGCTCACGGCAATATTAGTTTGGATAGTCTGCTGATGGTGACAGACGACCAGAAATTTTTTATCCATGTATGCGATTTGGCGCTTTGGGAACGTCTGTTCGATCTGCCAACTGCCCAAACCATTATCCCTACAGTTACCCAAGACTTAATCGCTTTGGGATACGTGGCTTTTTACCTGTTAGTAGGACGCTCTACTCACCCCGTTTCCGGTCAGCTGCTTGACCCCAAGGATGAACAGCAATGGCCTGTAGTGGAACCTCACCTCAAAATGTTTATTTTTCGCCTTTTAGGGCTAGATGTCAGTTTTGAGAGTGCTGAGGAAGCACGACAAGCACTGTTGAAGTTGCCGCCAGAGAAACCAGTCGATCTAGTAGTTGTAGACACAGTGCCGCTAGAAGAGCAAAAAACCAAGCTGCGCCGTCTTCCCTGGCTGCTGTTGGGTGCTTTGGGAGTGACTTTGTTGGGAATACTCATCTGGTTTTTGATTCCGAAGTCCCAAGCGGGTAATCGTGCCGCTGATGATGATTTTCTAGTTTGTTGCATTAAGGAAATTCCTGGTATTCCTGCTGGTAAGTTTACTTACACAGCGGAAAAAGACGGAACATGGAGCTATATCCTGCGCCACGCTAATCTCATCTCAAAGAACAAAACTTTAGAAGACAAGCTCCGAGAACGTCAGCCAAAATTAGAGTTGAATTATCAAGCTGAGCCTTCCGGAGAGGACGCGATCGCGAAAGTCAGTTCGCAGCAAGTAGACTTTGCGATTTCTAGCTTGGTGAGTGATTTGACCAGCGAATTGAAGTATAAACCAGTTGCCTACGATGGGCTGGTCGTGTTTGTTGCCTTCAGCTACGCCAAACGAGATAAAAGCCTTCCTCAGGCTCTCAGGGGTCAAATTACTTTTGAGCAATTGCGTCAGCTTTACACTGGCGAAATTACTAATTGGCAAGTCTTAGGAGGGCCTGATTTACCTGTAAAACTCTATATTCCGAAAGAAACTGAGGCGGTACGAATATTTGAGCAACGAGTTCTTAAAGATGAGCAAAAAATTGCTCTATTTAGAAAATTAATTCAAAAGAGCGAGCAACCACCTCCTTTGTTTAAAAATTCCTTTGAGCCAGAAATTAAGCCTTTGTCAACTTTCGAGACTCTACGACAGGTGATTCGGGATTTTGAGGATGATGAGGTTGGGGGAATTGCCTTTAGCACAATCAGCAAAGTTTTCGGTCAATGTTCGGCTTATCCCTTAGCTTTAAAAGACGGAAATAAACCAGCAATCCAGGCGTTAATTCAAGATAATGGGAAGCCTGTAGAGCCAACAACAGACCTCTGTGATGATAAAGGAAGTTATCATCCTAATATAGAATTTTTCAAAAATAGCACCTACCCCTTGGCATATCCGATAACCGTTATTTATTCTGGAGATAACCGCCGTATCCCTGCCGGTCAAAAGTTCGCTGAGCTGCTGAGAACTCTTGAGGCACAGCGATTGCTGAGCAAAGCAGGACTGGTGCCGTTACAACCGCTAGAATAGTTTTTAGATAATTACCTGCTGGATTAGAGTGGGTTAGATTCCTAAAGGTTAATGGTGAATAGCTATTAGCTGAATTTAGACCTTTGTCTAGCAATCAGCCAAAAACGGATGCCCTAAAATAACAGGAAGTTTTGGTTTTTTTATGAACAAGTATTCTTCCCAACAAGCGGTTTCTGGCGCGATCGCTAATCTGGGGACACAATCTTATCTACAACCCATTGGGAGTAGCACTCGTCCGGCTGGGTACGCAGCACCGGGTTTAGTTCCCAGTAACGATAAAGATAACCAAACTGCGGTTTCAAAGACAGCCGCTAAAGTTCTGCGCGATCCTTTATTGCTGAGGCAATTGAGCGATCGCGTTTATGAATTGATGCTTGAAGATTTACGTCGTCAAAGGGAACGCAGTAGAAACTACGGAGGATACTTCTGATGCCCGCCCCACTGCCACCAGCACAGTCGTCTGCGTCAAGTCGCAATAATGGACAGAACAAAAATGGCACTAGCGTCCGCGAACTAAACTACGTTACTGCCAATCGTTTTTATGTAGAAATTCAAAGTAATATTACTGCCTGTTTCACCGAGTGCCAAGGCTTGGGCGTGACGATCAAGGCTCAAAAACACTATGAAGGCGGTGTCAACGATCAACAGAGAATTTTTCTAGGTCAGGCAGAATTTTCAGATGTGACCCTCAAGCGGGGTATCACTAATGATTTAGTTTTTTGGGATTGGATTAGTAAAATCTTAAGCGATGTTGGGCGTAATCAAGGCAATAATCTACCGAAAAAAGAACGTCGTAACATTAATATTCTAGTATTCAACCCAGCAGGAGAAACAATGCAGTGTTGGACACTAATTGGTGCCGTTCCGGTTGCCTGGAAGTCAGCCTCATTAAGCGCGGATTCCAATGCAGTGGCAATTGAAGAGTTAACACTTTCATACGAGAGTTTACAGGTTGATAAGTCACGCAATGGCGGCTCTTCAATTTCCGGTGGACGCGATAGTTTGGGATACTTTGCCTAGAAATTAACACAACAAAAATATGGCGGAACATGAGGGCACAGAACCAAGGAACAATTTTCCCGATGGAGAAACGATACCCCAGGAACCCCTTGGTATCAAAAACCCCTTGCTTCCACCTAATCCGTTAGGGCAGAGCTTACTAAATCCTAAATTTTTGCACCCGCTGGGAGCAAGATCGATTACCGTTTTCAATCCTTCCGGTTTTTTCTCTGAGGAAGTGGCGGATGAATTTCCGCCAGATAATCCTTTCAAGAATTCACCCTTTATTGCAGAATTCCAAGGCTCAAAATCAAGTGAATCGGTCGATGTTGACACAGCACCGATCTCGGCAGAGGCTGCTTTGCCAGTTATGCGGGCAACCGATCCAACATTAGTGCAACCCGTTTTAGCTACCGAACCACCAGCTAAAGCAGTAGGGATTGGTCCTATCAGGACACCCATTGCAGCACCAGCAACTGAGATAAGCAATGCGATCGCTAGTTCGCCCTCACCCAGCACAATTGAGCCACCAATAGCTGCTCTCACGGCACCTCTTGAAGCAGCAGGAATTGAAATAAGCAATGCGATTGCTAGTTCGCCCTCACCCAGCACAATTCAAAGGGCAGCAGCGATTGAGGCTTCCACACCGGGTCTAACACCAACAACTGAGAGAAGCAATGCCATCGCTAATTCGCCCTCACCCAGCACAATTGAGCCAGCAATAGCTGCTCTCACTGCACCCGTTGAAGCAGCAGGCACTGAAATAAGCAATGCGATTGCTAGTTCGCCCTTTTCCAGCACAATTCAAAAGGCACCAGCAATTGACGAACAAACGACACCTATTGAATCACTAGGCACTGAAATAAGCATTGCGATCGCTAGTTCGCCCTCACCCAGCACAATTCAAAGGGCAGTAACGATTGAGGCTTCCACGGCACCAGATTCAACACCAGCAACCATTGCAGCACCAAGAACTGAAATAAGCAATGAGAGCGCTAGTTCGCTCTCACCCAACACAATTCAGCCACCAATAGATGCTCTCACGGCACCCCTTGAAGCAGCAGGCACTGAAATAAGCAATGAAATTGCTAATTCGCCCTCACCTAGCACAATTCAAAGGGCAGCAGCAATTGAGGCTTCCACACCGG
>NZ_JACJOQ010000137.1:0-9762 GCF_014695635.1 Coleofasciculus sp. FACHB-712
CCCTTTCTAGACCTTGATGTGTCTATAAATCGATTTGAACGGACATCAGAAATGAACGCTGCAAGAACGAGTGAAAAGTCCGATAGAGCGTTGATGAATAACCCTCAGGCAAAGCGTGAAGCAGACCGAGCGCAAGCCAACCGAGAGGAACTAAGGGAGCGAATTGCCCAAGCGATTCGTCAAGATGGAGCGATCGAGCTGCTGAAAGGATTGCACTTCTATCGCACCTCGTCTCCTTCGGAATGCTTTCATAGTGTCTCTATTCCTGCCTTTTGTGCGATCGCTCAGGGCAGTAAAGAAGTCCTTCTAGGCAGCGATCGCTATCAGTACGATCCGATGCACTATCTGCTGGGGACAGTCGAACTGCCGATTGCCAGCCAAATTCTAGAAGCAACTCAGGAAAAACCGTACCTGGGCCTTCGTCTCGATCTCGACCCTACCCTCGTTGGCTCAGCTATGGTTGAGGCAGGCTATCCCTCAGCGCAACGGGGTGCTAGTGTAAAAGCGATCGACGTGAGTCCGTTGGATGCAGACCTGTTGGATGCTGTGGTGCGGCTTGTCAGGCTTCTCGATTCTCCTGCGGAAGCCCATGTGCTTGCACCCCTGATTAAACGGGAAATTATCTACCGACTCCTAATGGGAACGCAAGGAAATCGGCTGCGTCAGATTGCCGTTTTAGGTGGCTACACTCACCACATCGCTAGAGCTGTCGATCGACTTCGCAAAGACTTTAACCAGCCGCTTCGGATTGAAAGCATCGCACGCGATCTAGGAATGAGTGTCTCAGGCTTTCATCATCACTTCAAGTCGGTCACTGCTATGAGTCCCTTGCAGTTTCAGAAGCAACTACGGCTTCAAGAGGCTCGCCGTCTGATGCTGGGGCAAAACCTTGACGCTAACAGTGCTGCCTACCATGTGGGTTATGATGACGCCTCGCACTTCAACCGGGAATACAAGCGGCTCTTTGGTGCACCACCGATGCGTGATGTGGAGCGGCTGCGAGAAGCTGCCAGGGAAACTGCTGGTTCAATATGACCTCTTCAAGACTCCTAATCTTGCCAGAAGTCGCTAAAAAGTTTCTACCGGATAGATGTTCTAATTCGCTATAGGGCATTTTAACTCCCTCTTGCCGTCCTTCTTCCTAAGGTTTTCCCGATTCTCCTTTACCTTAATCGCTAACTGGTACATTGCTTTCCTATTCATGCAGGAGGTCTAAGGATGACACTCTACAGACAATGTTACGGTACGTGCCCACCGAGAAACGAAGCAGGCTAACTATCATTTCATCAGACTGATACAATCTGTTTAACTCCTTTAATTCGGGCAATTATCGCTCTTTTGTTGCTCGCGTTAGAGTAAAAGTTAAAACTCTTGCATCAAAGGAGTTTGACCAATTTAGTATTAGCGTCGGGCTGACCAGTTGCGTCTATCTACTTTGGCACCGCCTAATATATCCACGCTTCCAATAATGGTGTTGTCAGAAATGCGCCCATTAAACTGCATGGTTACTAGCTTCCCTTGCTTCGGCTGTGTAACTTTAAAGCTAAGTTGGTTGCCGGTTAATTTCGCCTCAGTAATTGGTATTTCGTCATTGCTCATTCTCACCGTTCCCGTAACTTCTTGGAACTGTTGACGTAATTGCAGCGTGTAGGGGTTTTTGCTGCCAACGGATTGCATATTCCATTGCCAGGTTCCTGTTACCTGTGCTGGAATCACCCAGTAGAAAACTCTGTGAAGGCGAGAACCGACCCGCAACACTTCAGTCCGATCGGGTTTCCATTCCTTCATGTCGAACTGGTGAGATACAACGGGCGTTCCGGGTTTGAGTTCGCGCAGGAGTTTCGGTCGCAGTTGGACGTTAACTTTAGGCAGCAGGTAAAGCGTCACCACGGTAGCCTCGCCGAGGTCGGTTTGGAACAAATCTTGCTCGACAAACTTCACGCGATCGCTCACACTGGCTAATCTAGCTTTTTCGTTACTTTCCTGAATTAGTCGGGGGTTAATCTCGAAACCGACACCCTTCGCGCCAAATTCCTTCGCGGCTGCGATAACCAACCTTCCATCGCCAGAACCTAAATCGTAAACGACATCATCTTGAGTAACGTCAGCCATCTTTAGCATTGCTGTTACCACCTCGTTAGGTGTTGGCACATAAGGCACATCAGTCTGCGATCGCACCCCCTCCGGCAAGGGTGGAGGTTGAGCTTGGGAGACGGGTAGCGATCGCCCTTCCTGCCAGATGAAGAGGCTGCTAACACCCGCACACAACACCAAAAAGCCAAGGATTCGCTTCAAACGCATAGCAACTGATGACCTTAGTGAATGTGACACTTCTCCTTATCTTGCCAGAAGCGATCGCTTGTGAAAACTAGATGACAAGAGAGAGCGATCGCTTCCCATCACTCGTCTTTTACAAATCTTACAAACCGCTATAAATTACTTTTGGCTACAAGTTGCCAGTCTCGACGCGAGAGAAGACATTTCCACAATTAAAAATGAAGAACCCACGTCCCCATTAAGATAGAAATTAAGCGATCGCATCCAAGGAAGATGTCCTGCTGGTGCATCCAAGCTGAAGGTAAGTTCATCATATTCGCACCAACCTTGTTCAAACCATCCCAAGCGATCGCCAAAACTTTGCCAAGTTTTATCGCCAGCGTGCAGCTTACCACCGACACTCTGCCAGATACTCTTTTGTACGCTATAACCAAAATGCCCGTTGCTGTATCTTAACCATAGTTTTTCGATAGTACAAAAGTCTGGATAGGGAATCTTTTTAATCGCTTCTATATCTAGCAAACCTTCTTTTTCGATTGGTTATTTTAAGTACAACAGCCGCAGTTTCTTTATCAGCTTCTTTCCATTTCCATCTGCTAGTCAATCTTGCAGTCTGCTGTAGTCCATTCCTACTGCTGAAATTAATTGCACCGCCCCAAACCATCGATTGCAATGTTGAAACGCTTGGGTTCATTTTGACACAGTACCAAGAAATGTCCCCACAGCGCGATCGCTCACTTAAACTTTATTGAATGTTACGCGATCACTTATTCTTGCACCACTTCTAACAAATCTTCAATTAACACGTCAAAGGTTCGCGCTAACTTTCTTAAAGCAGCTAAGTCCGCCATCACCATTCCCGGCGACACTGCATAAGTTTTGATGGTGCTGTAGGAGACTCCGGAACGTTCGGAAACCTCCTTCAGCGTCCAGCCTTCCTTGGCGGCAAACTCCCTAATCCGCAACTTTATTAACTCTGTTCTTGACATAGAGTTTAAATTTCGACTAAAATATTTTATCCAGTAAAAAGCGATCGCCCTTTGGCGTCGGAAACTGAAGAGCGATCGCTAATTCCACAAAAACTCCATGATATTGGAGTTAATTATTATGATATCAAGCTCACAGCCTGAAGCAAGGGTTGTTCATCAATTGGCTCGGTTTGTGACGAAAGAAGCGATCGCGCTTTTGCTTAACCTCAACCCCGAACAGATATATCGGATCGACTGTTGGCAATATGTCATCCACGTTGTTGGCAAAGGCGTGAGTACGTTTGTCAGCTATGCGGATCTGCCACCCATTTTAGGCGCAGAGACACCCACTACCAAAGATTTCCTCAGATGGCGCAAGCGTTGGAGAAAGCATCAATATAAAGCCCCCGGCTTTTGGGTGAAATTTTACGAGCAGAAACTAAACACAGCCCCTTCCTTGGCAGAAATGTACAGATGGGGGGAATTGCTGAGCGTCATTAAATCTGTGCTGTCAGAGGCTCAATTGCGGAGGTTGCGGAGTCTCTATGCCCAGAAAAAACAAGCAATGGAAAATTTTCAAATTCAACTTGTTTAAGAATTAATTTCCAGAAATCTTGCGAACCAGCTGCTTCAAAACAAAGCGATCGCTCTTGAGTTGATTCGCTTACAAATCGGGACGCGCCAGCAGCGACTCGCCAACCGTTACAAAACAACCCCAAACACCCCCCGAACCCCCGACTCGCCACCCAGGAAGATGTCCGGGGAGAGCATCCAAAGTGAAATTGAGGTCATTCCACCACAACCAAGTTTCGTTAACGCGCCAACCCACGCGATCGCCAAACGTGACAAAATTATTTCCACACTCTTGGTAAATGCGCTTCTGGACACTCAAGCCAAAGCGTCCGTTGCTGTAGTTTACCCAGAGAGTATCGATGGTGCGTAAATCTTCCCCTGGAAACGATTCGATGTGTTCGTAATCCAGCCATTCTTCGTCCCGACGGGCTATCTTTAGCATAATCGCCGCCGTTTCCACATCGGCTTCTCTCCACTTCCCTGCTGCTAATAAATCCCGCAATTGACGGTAATTTTCCCTCACCTCCGGACTCAGCTTATTGTGGGAAGCGTCTGAAGAGACAAACAT
Organism: Coleofasciculus sp. FACHB-712; assembly: GCF_014695635.1. Lineage (NCBI taxonomy): Bacteria > Bacillati > Cyanobacteriota > Cyanophyceae > Coleofasciculales > Coleofasciculaceae > Coleofasciculus > Coleofasciculus sp. FACHB-712. Next base: position 4,387 of record NZ_JACJOQ010000137.1, read on the forward strand.
TGTCGTGGGAAGCGTGGTGTCAGACGTAGTAATGACTGATTCAACGTTTCGGATGGGTAACGTCGCCGCATCTTGATTCAGACTGCTGAAATTGAATAAATCCAACCAAGCTTGCACGGAAGCAGGACGATTCTCTGGTTCAAAGTCCATCCCGTAGAGAATTGCCAGCTCAACGCGATCGCTAATACTAGAATTAATTTGTCTCGGTGCCTCTAAGGGAACTTTCGCCGCCCTGGCAAAAGCCGGAGTCGGGCGCTTTCCCGTGAGTAAATAATACAGAGTTGCAGCGAGGGCGTAGACATCCGTATACTCGCCTCGCCTCGCTTCCTCAGCATATTGCTCAATCGGTGCAAAACCGTGGGTTAAAGCTTGAGTATGAGCTTGGGTAGTATCCCGGATAAACTCCCGTGCAATCCCAAAATCAATCAAAACTGCCTCTAATTTCCCAGAACGCAGCATGATGTTGTGCGGCTTTACATCCCGATGCAGCAACCCTTTATCGTGAACGACGGTAAGCGCTTCACCAATCTGCTGAATGTAGCGTAGTGCTTCTGTTTCCGACAGCAGTCCCCACCTGTTCACCCACTTCCATAAATCTTCCCCTTCCACATATTCCATCGCCATACAGGGAAGCGAGCCTTCCTGAAAAGCATTGTCAATCTGCACGATATGCGGATGACGACATAAGGCTAAGCGTAGCGCCTCATCTCGGAAATCCCGCTGAAATTTATCCCGGAAAGAAGCGAGTTCTGGGTTGTTGAGGACATCGTCCTTCAGCGTCTTGATGACAACTTGATTGCCTTTTCTGTCTTTAGCAAGATAGGTAATCCCAACACCACCCTGACCCAGCGGTCTTTCGATGATATAGCGATCGCCGTATAACCTCTGCCCCGCTGCCCAAGCCATAGCTTACCAACGACTCCGAAACGAACCGTGTTAATTTTTGCACAGCTTAACGCAGCAACAGCAAAACCCCCTGTAACAAACCCACGACAAACCCTAAAATGCCCCCTAAATTAACAATTGCTTGCAACTCACTTTTGACGATGCCTTGAATTGCCATTTCTAATTCCGCCGCCGATGTTCCCTTGACTCGGTCAATAATCACCTGATCGATCGACAAAATCGGAATTACTTGAGCGACAATTTTTTCCAGATCCCGCTCCAAATAGCGCTCTAAAATTAAAGCCAATTCTTTGCTAACCACTTCTAAGGAAGCGTTGACAGCAGGCGATGTTCGCAGCCGACCCAGGATTAACTTAGCAATATTTTCCCAGTCCACAGAGTCACTCAATCCCTGCAACAAATCAGCGCCCCGCTCTTGAATATAACTGCGGACGCTGTCGCGCATCGTTTTCCGCAACTGGCGCACCGTCGAAACCGGCAAATTTTGTAAAGAGAGATTTTGCAGCCATTCCTGCAAACGTTCTCGAATTCCCAAAGAGAGAATCAACTCTGTTATCCGCTGATTTGTTTCCTCTTTTTCATCCAGGCAAAACGTCCGCAGGCGCGTCAGAGTGTTGCGAAGACCAAACAAATTCGCCACTACCCAGTAAGTGCCACTCGTCTTTGCCCGAAAGCCTTCATCAATGACTTGAATATTGCGGTCAGTCAAAAAATCTATCAAAGCTTGCCGCACAATATCTGGCGGTAGCACCACTTGCAATATCCAGTCAGAAAGCTTCTTTGCCTGATCGTCACTCAGCTGAAATTCCAGCAAAACCTTATCAAAAATTTGGTTGAGTTGGACTTCCAGAAAATCCTCGCGGCGGGCTAATACTTTCAGCAGGCGAGGAAAGGATTCCCCCAGCAAATCCCGCAGAATTCCCGCCATAATTTTAGCGGTTTTCTGCTCGGCATCGGGTTTGACCTGCTCTAGCGCTAGCCGGAGTAACCAAAGAATTGCTCCCTGCACCCGTTCTGTATGCAGCAGCCGTCGTGCCAGATTTTGCAATTCTTCTGGCGTCAGCAGAGAACCCATGATGGTGTCAGAAACCCGGTTGGCTAGGCGTTCCTGATTTCGGGGAATTAATCCAGGCGTGAAAGGGACGCGCCGCCCACCGATGTAAAGAGTCCGATAGGGGCGGAATAACATTTTAATGGCGATATCGTTGGTGAAATAGCCAATAATTGCACCAACAATCGGGGGGCTGACGTAAAGCCAGAGGTTAGACCAATTCAAGGCGGCGATCCAATTAGGCAGGGGTTACGTTTTAAGGGAAGTTATGAATGTTGAATGTTGAGTGTTGAGTTAGGGTCAATTCATAACTGATAATTCAACACTGATTACTCAAAACTCATCTGCTACCCCCTACTACCATCTTAGGCTTTGGTTACTACCAATACGCCCATGACCCCACCCGCAATCTGATAGTGGGTCGCGGCGGTAAATCCCGCTTTTCCGGCTAAATCCACTTGTTCGCTGCCCGTGGGAAATTTATCTAAGCTAGGGCTAATGTAGGCATATTCTTCAGTCAATCCCATGTCTTTGGCGGTTGGGACGACGATGGTATCGAGATACCACTGCTGAAAGCTTCGCATTAAACGATTGCTGGGACGATGGAAGTCTAGGATAGCGGCTTTAGCACCCGGCTTGAGGACGCGGTGCAATTCTTCCAGACATCGGGGAATATTGGTGACGTTGCGAAGTCCGTAACCCATTGTGGCGCAGTCGAAATGGTTGTCGGGGAAGGGGAGATTGAGGGCATCGCCTTCTATCCAGGTGATGGGGCACTCCTTTTGGGTGCCCCTATTTTCCCATCGCTCTCTCGCGATCGCTAATTGCGCCGGTGAAAAATCTACCCCAAATACTTGACCCTTCTCTCCCACCTGTCGCGCCAGTAGCTGGGCGATGTCACCACTCCCACAGCAGACATCTAAGCAAATATCTCCCCGACTTGCATGACTCCACTTCACCGTCATCAGCTTCCATACGCGGTGCTGTCCCAGACTTAAGCGATCGTTAAGCTCGTCGTAAACGGGTGCAATGCGGTCAAAGATGGCTTGAATATGCTCAGAGGTCATGATGTTTCAGTTGCTAACAGGTAAGGGCTAATGGCTAATTAGGAAATTACCATTAGCCCTTAACGATTACTGATGAGTGCGGGTCGTGGTTAGAACCAGAGCAATCTGCTGGGCGGATAAGTGAATGAATTTCAACTCATCTTCGCGTAGTTTACAGGGTCGTTTCCACTGGAGGGATAGCAACGCTAGCACGTCGCCCCGGTAGATGATCGGGATCGCTAGATGCGCCTGGAGACCGGAAGCTTGGTATTGTTCGATACTTGCTGGAGGAGTCGTTCCCGGAGTATTTACCCAAACCTGAAGTTTTCGAGAGGCGATCGCATCCTGTACCAGAGGGTCTTTTTCCAGCCAGTTTTCCGTGTCGCCTACAGCACTATAAGTTCCTTTTGCCGCTACCAGCTGATTGCCATCTACCTGCTGCAAAATACAGCCATCTGCTGCGAAATTTCTGCCAAAGGCACTGGCGATGGGTTCTAGCGTTGCTTCCACATTGGGAGACTCCTGAGCCACTTGCACAATCGTTGCCAGCAGTGCCGTTTGTGCTTGAGCGCGATGCAGTTCCTCCGTGCGTTGCTTTAGCAATTCATAGGTGTCTGCTGCCCGCTGGACTACCGCCTTTAATTCGTTGGGGTCCCAAGGCTTGGTAATGTACTTGTAGACTTGTCCAGAATTAATCGCTTCTACCAAATCTTCCACATCAGTAAAACCTGTGAGGATGATTCGTACCGTATCCGGGAACTTGGGCACGGTTCTGCTCAAAAATTCCGTTCCCTTCATTTCTGGCATCCGCTGATCGGAGATAATCACGGCTACTTCCCCTTCTGTCGCCAGCACTTCCAGGGCGTGAATACCGCTTTCGGCTCTCAGCACATTGAAATCTCGTCGAAAAGTGCGGTAGAGCAAGTCTAAATTATCTGGCTCATCGTCTACCACCAACATTTTGGGCTTCTTGGGGCGTTCTAGGCTCATTAACTGACGGCTGATACTATCAAGCTCTGGAATAGCATTGTCCATAACGATACAACAAACTCTTGGTCAACTTGTTAAGGCAAATTCAGATACACAAAACATCTATCTTAAGACCGATTGTTTAGTAGCGCTTTCAGGACAAATGACATAACTAGGAATTCCTGGTTTGCGTCAAACAGACCGGACATCAAACTAAACTTGCCATGTAAATTTATTCGTGACCCGAACGCGATACATTTAAAAACGTTCCTGGTCGCTTGATAGCGATGAAAAGCTTTTTGAGGTCATTATGACTGAAACACCTTCCGCAGACACTCCCGATCGTAGCCTTCAACCAGAGTCAGCGAACGTGAATGCTGAAGATTTGCTGTTCTTGCTCCGACGTAAAGAAGGAACCTGGGTTGACTGGGGACACGCCTGTGCCAAATTGCAAAAAGCTGGTTACAGTACCCAAGCGATTTTTGAGGCAACCGGCTTTGAGCCGATACATCAGAATCAAGTAATTGTAGGCTCACAGGTCTATACGTCGTTAGTGAATGGTGGGGCAGTTGAAGAAGTGCGATCGCACTATTCTCGCACTGGCAGTGATATTTTATACGAATTGCGGATTCTGACTGAGCCAGAACGGGTCGCAGCGGCAGACTTTATTCGATCCAGAAACCTCGACGCCGATGTTGCCCGTGAAGTCGCCAAAGACGTGAAAGAATTGTCCCGGATGCGGACTCTACCGCAGGGATTTACCGACCATCCTGGAGACGCGGTTGCTTATCAGTATTGGAGACGGGCAAAACAATTAAGTAATTTGCAAGAGCGATCGCGTTTTATTGCACGCGGCTTAATGTTTGCCCACAGCCAAACTGCCCGAAATCAAATCGAACAGCTGCTAACCGAAGGAATCGCCGGTGCTGCCCCTCGTCGTGCCCCCTCTTTGCCCCTATACCGACTGGACGAGGACGAACAACTACCTCGGACGATACCCGTTGCGGGTGCCCTGCCCTTGACACCCGCAGACTTACAATTAGTTCCCCCAGTGGAACAAATTGAGCCGTTCCGGTTAGTGCAAACTTCTTGGAGTGGATCTTGGGTGTCTCTACCCGGTTGGCAAGTCGTCTTGAACGCACAAGACCCGGTCGTCATTCTCTGCAACAGCAGCCAGTTGCCCAGCCAACATACCAACAAACCGGAAGGAATTCTAGTTCTCATCGATCGATCTCGACAAGAATGGAATGACAGCAGCTATTTTATCGTTGACCAGTCAGGAGAGCTGCAACTTCACTGGTTCCCCGATGCTCCTACTGTCCCCATCTTGGGACAAATCCTCCTAGTGTTGCGTCCGAAGAAAATTGTCGATGAAGACATGACTAAGGATTTATGGCAGATTGA
>NZ_JACJOQ010000138.1:0-12957 GCF_014695635.1 Coleofasciculus sp. FACHB-712
AGCGCTAGCGTAGAGCAAATAGAAGCGATCGCGCTTCGTCTTCAATCCGCACGCAAAGCGAGAGAGGAGGGAAAATCATGCATCTAGCGATGATTCTGACGGCGTTAGGATTGGCGTGGTGTCTGAGATGCACAGGGTTAGAGCCATCGGGAACTTGGACGCAACGCTGGCAACGATCCTTTGGGTTATTTTTGTTTCCGCCGCTGCTATTGATCGTGACAGCGATCGCAGTTATTTGCATGGGTGCAGACGGAAAAATGGGAGGACTGCAAGCCGGATGGTTCAGTTACTCCTTCGCCTGGGGATTTTTAGGCGTTGCCGGAATTTTATGTCTAAAGCTGGCACATGAAGGATGGCGTTCGGTACAACAGACACGCACTTATCCCCAAATCGAGCTTGAAGGTAAATTGGGTCGCCTTCTCAATGCCAGCGTTCTATTTAGCGCCCAAATTGGTTTCTGGCAGCCTGAATTAGTCGTCAGTCAGGGATTGTTAGAAACCCTCGATCGAGATCATCTAGAAGCAGTTCTCGCCCACGAACAAGCGCATTACTATTATCGGGATACGTTTTGGTTTTTCTGGCTGGGCTGGTTGCGCCAGATAACCGCTTGGTTGCCGAATACAGAAGCTTTGTGGCAAGAACTTTTATTATTACGAGAACTCCGTGCCGATAGATGGGCGGCGCAACAAGTTGACCCCCTGCTGTTGGCGGAATCTCTGCTGTTGGTGGTGAGTGTCTCGCCAGTACAGTCTGAAAGTTTCTGTGCAGCATTCAGCGCTGTTGCCCCTAGAAACCGTTTAGAGGAACGAATTGAAGCGCTTTTAGCACCACCAGAAGAGTCAAATTCACCCAGCTTCTTGCTTTGGCATTGGATACTGCTAGGGTTTCTGCCGCTAATAACCGTGCCGTTTCACACTTAAATTTTGGTGTTGCACAATCAGGATAATTTCTTTTCAAATTTCGCGCAAAGACGCAAAGTTTTTGTTAGCGTCTTTGCACCTTTGCGCGAGATTATCATTAACCGAGGACGGAATTACTCAAGAAAACCACTCCAATCGAGCAGATAACCAAACCGGCAAATCGCTGCCAGGATAAAGGTTGAGTGGCAGATTTCCGGCTCACTGCATTGCCAATCAGCATCGCAACCAAGGCAACGCCATATTGAATGAAAGTGAAACCCAGAAGGTAAGCAACAAGCGGCGTCATACCAGCACCGACGATTGCCTCGCCATAAGCATAGCCGTGAAATAAACCAGCAAGCGCTCCCAGCGCCAGAAGAACCATCCAGTTTGGTTTGTTTGGCGTTAGCAGCAGCGCCCCAAAGACAATCACGGAACCGGCGATCGCTATCTCAGCTGCCGGTAAATCTAGATTGAGTAAATGAATCCCAGTTCCCGCCAAGGCTGCCAATACAAACCCGACTGGGATGAACGCGCCCCGCACTTGCCCAACCGCCAGTAATCCAATCGCCACCACAAACGCAAAATGATCCAGTCCAATCAAGGGGTGGGCTAGCCCTGAAAAGAACCCTTCAAAGAAATGAGACGGCGTCTTGCCACCCATTGGATGGTGAGCGATCGCCCGCTGGGCGCATAGGAAAGTGCTAATTAAAACCAAAAATACAATTACCGTTCGGCTTTGCATCAGATTTAAGAAAGCAAAGCGTCTATCTTTAGACATATTCTGTACCTCGCAGATTTCGCAAATCAATTTCTCTCGGCGGGTATTCTGGCTGAGAGACCAAAACGACGGATCTCATTACAGCTGCGGGACAGCGACGGTTTTACACCGAACTTTCCCCGTTACCTCTGGTGGCTGCTCCCCACCAGAACCGATTGAGTAGGGCAATCATATCACTTCAGTGCTGGCATTTTAAAAAGTATGGGTAAAATGAACCTCAAACAGATGACTCCAAGAGCCGCTTTATTTGAGGAGGAATCGGAAAAATGTGCGTTAATTGTCTGCTGGGTTCGGCTTTAATGTTCTTTACACCCAGGGTTTCCGAAGTACCATCCAACCCGACGAATCAAATTGCATTACCTCAAGAAACTCAAATAGCGATCGCTACTTGAGTGCCACTAAAATTAGCTGAGGATTTCCTTTAGCTCGTGCTGGTTCCAAAGCGAACGGTAAAGTCCAGGTTGTTGCAAAAGTTCGGCATGAGTCCCAGACTGCACAATTTGACCTCGATCCATCACAAAAATGCGATCGGCAGTTGCAGCCGCAGACAATTGGTGAGAGATAAAAATAACCGTTTTGCGCTGGATGCCTTCCGAAAGATTATTCAAAATGGCTGCGGCAGTTTGATTATCAACGCTGGAGAGAGCATCATCCAAAATCAGAATCGGGGAATCCATCAGCAAAGCACGGGCGAGAGCCGTCCGTTGTCGCTGTCCCCCTGAGAGGGTAATGCCGCGCTCACCCACAACGGTTTCGTATTGCTGGGGAAAATTGAGAATTTCCGGGTGAATTTGCGCTTGCTTGGCAGCATTAATAATCTCTGTGTGTTCGCTCAGAGGATTGCCGTAGCGAATGTTGTTTTTGATGGTGGTGCTAAACAGAAAGCTGTCTTGCGGGACATAAGCGATCGCTCCGCGCAAATCGGGCAATTTAATCTGCGTAATATCATTGCCATCTACGAACAAACTATCGCTTGGAATATCCACTAATCGCGGTAAGGCATTGGCAAGTGTCGATTTTCCGGAGCCAATTGGTCCGACAATCGCCACGGTTTCCCCTGGTTCAATCGTAAAGCTAACATTCTTAAGCGCGGGAGTTTCGGCTCCCGGAAACGTATAACTGAGTTGACGGGCTGTTAATTTACCGCTTACTTTTTCAACGGGTAATGCGAGTGCATTCGGAGAATCTTTAATTTTGGCTTCTGCCATCAGAATTGACTCAATGCGGTCGATACTCACCTCACCTCGTTGGTAGGCAGTAATCGTAAAACCCAGTAAAGCGGTGGGGAAAACTAATCGTTCAGTATAGAGAATTAATGCCAGAAAATCGCCAATTGTGATCGCACCTGCCACAATTGATCGCGCTCCAACCCATAGCAATATCAGTAAGCTGATAAAAGCCATGCCTTGAATGATTGGAAACAAGACATTTCTGGTCTTTGCTAATTGGATATTGGCTTGCAACAGGCGATTATTTAACCGGGAGAAGGCGCGGCGTTCGTTCTCCTCCTGAGCGTAGATTTTGATCAGACCAATCCCGCTCATATCCTCTTGAATCAATTCGCTGATGCTAGAGAGTTCCTCTTGCAACACCAGCTGTTCGTTCCGTAGGCGATCGCTAAATAGCTGCACAGCGATCAGCATAAACGGATAGACTGCGATCGCTAGCAGACTCAGCTTCAAATTAATCGATAGCATCACCGGCAATGTCAGTCCGTAGGCAAAAACTGTATTCGCCAAACTTAACACGGCAAATCCCAGCAGACGCCGGATATTATCCACATCGCTAGTCGCCCGGTTAATCAAATCTCCAGCAGTGTTGCTTGCAAAATAAGACGGTTCCAGAGTGAGTAAATGCTGAAAAATCTTTTGTTTCAGGTCAAATTCTACTTGTCGCCCGACTCCAAACAGCAAGATGCGCGAGGCCATCCGCACTACCCACATTGCCGAAGCCAGAATCAGGATTAGCGCTACATACTTCCAGATTTGAGCGAAGTCGAACGCTTGGCGGAGTTCGTCAACGCTATCTCGAATCAGCAAAGGGATATAAACGCCCACTGCATTCACAACAAACAGCGCGATAACGCCTAAGGTAGCCTGTCGCCAGTGGGGACGCAGATAAGCACCCAATTTTTGCAGCCGAGAGTGAGCCATTCTGTGAGGACTGAGGATTAAAAACTGAGAAAAGGCAACAGACAAAAAACTTTCTTGCAACCTGCAAGAAGCTTTCGCCTAACATCCAATCCCAAACCATCGTAGACGAATTGGCGCTCGTGCTGCTTCTATAAAACGAGGGGTGTCAACCAGCCGCGTAAGAAGTAGTAGATGAAAGTGAGATATTCTTCTACCACTCGCGTTGTCGTGACTAGCGCTTCCACGGTGGGAACAAAATCCGTGACGGTGATGCGTCGGGCAGGCGTTGCCCCACTTTGAAAGGTAAAGAAATCTGTAGCTCTGGGAATGACCGTGACGCCCAAATTGGCAAACGTAAGGTTGGCACGGCGAATATTTAAGCCGGAGGCAACGAGAATAATCCGGCGCGATCGAATACCGCGCTGCCTCAAGATTTCCTCAACCCTGACGGCACTGGTGCGGAGATCAACCCCACGCGGTTCAATCACAATTCGGTTGCGGGGTACACCCATCCTGACCAGCAGCGCCGCGACATCGTTAGCCTCGTTAACACTATCTTGATTTCCTGTCAGCTCCGCTCTAGGTCCTGCACTGACAATCACTAAGGGGTCATTACCGCTCCGTAGCTGTTCTTGATACAGCTGAGCAGAGTATAGAATGCGATCGCCCGTATCAGTTAATTGAATCTGCGTCCGGTAGGGAAGATTGGGTTGTGTCGTCCCTCGCCCCAGCACCACAATCGCCCCCACAATTTGAGATCCGGTCGGCGTAATATCAGCCGGACATTGAGTTTGACAAATCAGTTGGCGTCGTTGCTCCAGTTGAATCGCCTCCACTTCCGCTTGCTGAGCCAGCCAGTAGGCAACGATTGGCAAACTAGACAACAACAAAACGAAGAAGGCTATCCTAAGTTGGTTCCAAGCTACGCCTGTTAGCGCATTCTTTTTCACTCCGCCGATGGCGAACAACAAAAGCATAATCGACAACCCCAACGGTTTGAGCGGAAACGAAAGAATGTTCCAGGCACTCGATACCAACCTTTCATTGGGGTTGTAAAACGCCATCACCATGATGACAAACAACAGCAGCCCGCCCAACCAAGCGAGATATTGTTTGGGAATCCATCGCACTAACAAAAAGTAGACTAAGGTGCCAATCAGCAGCCACAGCAGAACCCGCGTTAGTAGTAAAAACATAGTAGGTAATTGGTAATGGGTAATTGGTAATGGGTAATTGGTAACGACTATTCACCAGCGATTACCGATTGCCTCTTATTGACGTTTCAATTTTGCCCGAATTGCCTCGGTTACGGTTTGAATTACCTTAACACGGGCATAGTATTTATCATTCGCAGCAACAATTGTCCAGGGAGCGTTAGGAGTGTTCGTCCGCTGAATTGCTTGATTGACCGCCACTTCATAGAAAGCCCAATTGTCCCGATTTCGCCAATCTTCGGCGGTGAGTTTGTATTCTTTAAAGGGGTCATTCTGACGCGATATGAATCGCTGATACTGTTCTTCAGGACTAATATGCAGCCAGAACTTGACCAAAACGTAGCCTGCATTCGTCAGTTGGCTCTCAAACTCATTGATTTCCTGGTAGGCTCTGCGCCATTCCAGTTCTGTGGCAAAACCTTCAACACGCTCTACTAACACTCGCCCGTACCAGCTGCGGTCATCAATGCCAATTGTCCCTGCTGTTGGCAACCACCGCCAGAACCGCCAGAGGTAGTGATGCGCTTTCTCTTCATCCGTAGGTGCTGCGAAGGGATGAACGGCATAACTGCGGGGGTCGAGGACATCGGTTAAGCGTTTGATGGCTCCTCCTTTCCCAGCCGCATCCCAACCTTCAAACAGCACCAAGACGGGCACTTGATGTTTGTGAATCTTCATCTGAAGCTTCAGCAGTTCTACTTGGGCATCGCGTAACTGCTTTTTGTACTCATCCCTGGAGAGAGCAAGATTGAGATCGACTTGCGCTAAGAGATCCGGCTCTGCTGGGTTGAGGTGTTTTTGAGGGGGTACAGGGGTGATAGGCGTCCGAATGTGAAGTCGGTCGAGGGCTTCTGTAAGAGTGGCAGCGAATTGGGTGAGGACTTTGACCTGCGCCCAGCGTTGGCAGTTGCCCTCAACTAATGTCCAGGGGGCGGAGCCAGTGCTGGTTTGGACGAGCATTTCTTCGGCATAATCTACATATTTGCCGTAGTGTTTCTCTTGTTTCCAGTCTTCTGGACGCACTCGCCAAGCGTCTAACGGATCTTTGGCATATTCTTTGAGTCGGTGCTTTAATTCTTTGCGGCTTAGATGAATCCAGAATTTAGCGATCGCATTTCCATCATCCACCAGTTGGCGCTCAAAGGCGTTTATCTGGGCCATCACGCTTGGGATTTTTGAGTCCTCGATTCGTTCAAACAGCCGGTCTTCCAAAACATGGGTGTACCAGCTGTGATAAAAAATCCCAATACTGCCCTTTACTGGCAGTCTCCGCCAGAAGCGCCACAAAAAAGGGTATTGTTGCTCTTCCTGGTTGGGAGGCCAAATCGGGTGAACCGTAAACCCTCGCGGGTCCATGTAATTGACCATTTTCTTGACTAAAGCACCTTTCCCCGCTGCCGCCCAACCTTCCAGCACGACAATCATGGGTAGCTTTTTGTCCCAGCAAGCCTTTTGGAGCGATCGCACTTGACGCATTAGCGTCTCAATCTGAGACTCGTAAGTATTTTTATCGAGGGAAAGATCCAAATCCAGCGTATCTAGCATGATGTTGACTAGAAAAGAGCAGTACCTTTAACTATCTCCTAGTCTTGCACTTGTTGCGCTGACTATTCAGTAACAATCTGCAAATGTCAAAGCTTAGACATAAAAATACAGGAGCCAAAAACAAGAAGACAAAAGCGCTTTTTCTTCTTGTTTTTGGCTCCAGGCACTAGATAGTTTGAAAATCGGTAATTGGTAAATTACATCCCGTTACCAACTACCCATCTGATTATTTTGCTTCAAATGCTCCGATATCGCAAACACCACCTTGCGGTCTAGCAACACCTCGTTGATCCGTTGCCAAGCAAGTCGCATTATTTCCTGTATTAATCGCTGGACTCCCTGCTAATAAGGGTAAAGTCTGAGTCAAACCACCAGTCGCAGAAAGTGCGCCTAGCATTGGTTCAACAATCGTGATGCCAACCGCGCAGTTTTTGTCAGTGGGATCGTTTGGGTTTTTGGCGGGAAATTGGATATTGTTGCCGCCATTAGTCATTTCGTCAGAACAATTCTGCTTAATATTCCAGGTATTCCCGCCATTATCCGCTTTATTGTTAGCGATAATTGTATTTTTCAGGGTTATATCTGGACTGCTGCCAAAAATACCAGCCCCCATAAACCCAGCATAATTGTTAGCAATCGTGACATTATTGATGGTCATCTTACCACTGGTTCTCATGATTGCGCCGCCTAGACCCCCCTTGGCATCTGGAGTCACAGCACGATTCCCTGAAAAAGTAGTATTAGAAACTTCTGCGCTTACGTCATTTCCCGTCCACAGTCCCCCGCCCTGATTCGCAGAAATGTTGCCAGAGAAGGTAGTGTTCCTCACTATAAAAATAGTGCTGTTTGTTCCGGCAGTGTAATTAGGGGCAGTTGTGGTGCCACCGACCACGAAAATAGCACCGCCAAATCCTTTGTCGCCAGTGCCCGTAACGCTATTTCCAGAGAAGGTGTTATTTTCGATTGTCGTCGTATTGTTGTTATAAAGTTGATTAAAAAAAGCCCCACCTTGATTGGTGGAAATATTGTTTGTGAAGGTGTTGTTCCGGAGAATAATTTTACCTAAATTACCATTCGCACCATCATTATAAATGGCACCACCCGCCCCCCCAGGAGCCACAATTCCAGCGGTATTTCCCGTGAAAGTGCTATTCGTTACGGTTAAGTCGCTGAGCAAGTCATAGATTGCTCCGCCGAGGCTAGCTTGATTTCCGGTAAAAGTGCTTTTATCTACAACAATTGTACTTTCACTCTTACTATAGATTGCACCGCCTCCCGCCTCTCCCGGCATTGTTGATTTGTTGTTGTTAAAGGTACAGTTCAGTACCACTAACTTACCTCTGTAGCCGCTATAAACGCCGCCACCATTTTCGGTACTAAAGCCATTCGCAATAGTGAGATTTCTTAGAGTCAGTTGAACGAGGCTATCAGTGGAAAAAATCCGATTAGTTCCATTTCCGCTGAGAGTTACTACACTTCGTCCGTCGATTACTGTATTCGCGGAAAGTACCTTTTCTTTCACTACAATCGTATGCGGACTAGAACCACAATTAAAGGTTACAGTCCCCCCGCCTACTAAAGCAGTATCTAAAGCAGCTTCAGTACAACTTGCAGCGGTTCCGTTCCCGACAGTTCCAGCCGCCTCAGCTTTTTGATGTGAGGAAATCGTTAAGGCAACACAGAAAGCGAGAGTTAAGAAATAGAGTGGTTGTTTCATACCAAAAACCTCATTATTCAATATTAGAAGAGATTTATTGTTTGCAATTGCATGACCAAATGAGCTTACTTATTTTTGGGCGTAGAATACTGTGCAATTGCAAAAAAAGTTTGGGAGTGAGAAAGGTTAGAAGCTGAGCTAACAACCCAGATATTTGACAGACTCAATATTTGTCGGTTTCCTAACAAATCCGGCAGTCTCAGATCGAGGAATAAGTTGTAATCTGAAATAGAGCCTTTACCAAAAATAGGGATTTTAATCCTCCGCGAATATACGTAGTTTTAAGTTTGTAAAATTGTCTTACAACAAGCCTTGTTAAATAGTTCTTTGTTATAGCTGTCAATCCGGAAACCTTTTCAATGTTCAGTAAATTTACACAGGTTTTGTAGTATTAAAGCATTGCTAAAATACAAATATGTTTTTATTTAAAAATAGAAATTATGGTTAACCGTAGAATTAGCTATTAATTCGTATTGGTGCGTACACAATAAAATTAACTTTATCCCTATATTTACACAAATAGAGTTTAATAAAATTCGCTTTTAAAAATATTTTATTTATTTATTAATGAAGCCTGTTTGAGATCCTGATAGTTCTATCAATCCTGGTAATGAGGAGCAGGATAAATCATGACCCCAATGGGTTAACACCAGATGAAATCAGCTTTTGAAAGTTCTGGCGTATTGCTTGGCTTACTTGCCGTTGCACCAGCGATCGCTGTGAAACCGGCACAGGCAGAAACGATTGTTCCAGCTCAAGACGGTACGGGCACAATTGCCGCTCCTGAAGGCAATACAATCAATATCGGCGGAGGAAAACTGTCTGGTGATGGAGCAAACCTTTTCCACAGCTTTGAGCAATTTAACCTCAATGCAGACCAAATCGCTAACTTTATTTCTAATCCCAAAATTGAAAATATTTTAGGCAGAGTAGTGGGTGGAGATCCCTCTACCATTGATGGCTTAATTAAAGTCAGCGGAGGAAATTCTAATTTATACCTGATGAATCCATCGGGGATTATATTTGGTGCCAATGCCAGATTGGATGTGCCGGGAAGCTTTACCGCAACCAGTGCTACAGGGATTGGTTTTGGCTCTAATTCTTTTAATGCTAGCGGCGATAATAATTACGCAACCTTAACGGGAATGCCCAGCAGTTATTCGTTTAATACTGCTCAACCGAGTGCTATTGTCAACTCTGGAGAACTAGCAGTTAAAGAAGGGCAAAATCTTACCTTGCTGGGTGGCACTGTTGTTAGCCAGGGAACTCTGTCAGCACCAAGCGGTAAACTGATTGTGGCAGCAGTACCGGGTCAGAATACAGTCCGGATTAGTCAACCCGGACAATTGCTAAGTTTGGAGATTCAACCCATTTCTCCTGATGCTAGTCAGTCCTCAACCGCAACAGTTTCCTCTCTACCCCAGCTACTAACAGGTAGCAAAGCGGGAAATGCCACTGGACTGACTACAAATAGCAAAGGAGAGGTAGAACTAACAGGTTCTGGTATCAAGGTAGAAGCGGGGGATGTGGTAGTCCGTCAGCTCAATGCGGGAACAGCAACTCTTTCAGCCAACCATAATTTGACCCTAGTTGAAAGCCAGATACAGACATCTGGGGATATGAATTTGCTGGCAAAAGATACCGTGCGAGTGCGGGATAGCGTCGCGACCCCTTTTGTAGCGAAGGCGGGAGGGAATCTCACCGTTCAAGGCAATCAAGCAGTTGATATTTTGGCGCTGAATCACCCAGAAACACCCTTTCAAAGTGGCGGCAATCTCAGTTTAATCAGTGATGGAGTGATTTCTGGAGATGCTCACTATTCAGCAGGGCGGAATTTCTCAATTCTTAACTTATCGGGAGCAGGCGGCAAGTTTCAAAGTATTTATGACCCCATCATTACGTCTGATGGCGATGTCATGCTTGATTCTTATACGGGCGCTTCCCTGAAGATAATCGCAGCCGGAAAAATTACGATTAGTGGAGATATCGTCATTAATGCGATCGATCCAGAGGTAGATCCTAATAGTCGTGCCCTGATTTTACAAGCAGGTGCGACTGGGACAACTGATAACGTACCCTTCACCGAACCCTTTCCGGGTGCCCCTCCCGAATATTTTGACGATGCAGGCGCAAATCCCTCCTACACAACCTTTGTGAAATCTCCTACCTCAGCTGGAACGATTACAGTTGCAGGAACCATTAAATCTGATGATTTATTGGGACCAGCGGAACCTTTAAATGTTACCTTGTCGGCACCGGGTGATATTAATGTTCAAACCATTCAGTCGTCTGGTGGAAATATAAGTATTAGCAGCACCAGCGGTTCTATTAATGCCGCCGATCCAGTTAATCAAGTTTACAATTTAGACTCTCGTAATCGCCCTGGTAATGCAGGTGCAATTACCCTCAGCGCCCCATCGGGAAATATTACAACCGGAGATATCTTTTCCTCTTCTGATAACTTTGGCACGGCTGCTTCTGGGACTGGCGGCGCGATCGCAATTAGCGCCGGAGGCAATATCAAGACTGAAACCATAGATTCCAGTTCTAAGTGCAATTCTTGCTCTTCCTCTGGCAATGGCGGTGACATTACGCTGATTGCTGGTAATGATATCGCCGCCAAAATCATCGATGCTCAGAGTCTTGGCAGTGGCACTGGCGGTAATGTAACTATCGCGGCGGGACAGAATCTCACCGTTGATAATAAGTTCGTTACTTTTACCTACAACAACCCCAGCATTAACACGACAGGAACGGGCGGGGGTGGAGCCATTAATATCAATCATCACGGGGGAGTTCCAGTCCCCTCGACTCCATTTGTTGTTGGCGATCCCACGACGAATGGAACTGCCCAAGCCATCACCACGGGCACTTCGACAATATCGCCCCCCGAATCTTTCCCCGGTGGAACTGTTCAGGGCAATATTACGATCAATACCACTCCTCCACCGCCAATTCCCGCGCCAATTCCTGCACCAAGTCCTGCGCCAACTCCCGTGCCAAGTCCTGCGCCAACTCCTACCCCCATACCCAGTTCAAATCCCCAACCGGAACCTGGGAACCAACCCAAGACAGAAATTGTGACAGACTTTCAAGGAAATACACTCTCACCTGTACCAGTAGCGGGTGCAGAAAATCAAAGACCGATTTTGTGTACGGTAGAGAGTCTCGAAGATGAAAAGCTGCCACTTTTACACAGGTTGCCTCGCTGTCAAGAACACCGCGATCGCCGCAATCAACCACCGGCAAGCTCTAAAACCCTGTTTGTTCCCCGACAACAAAGCGATCGCGCAGTTCCTCAAAAGTAATCAATGTCGCTAAAGCGCTGGTTTGTAAGCTCAGCCGCAAAAATCTCTAAGATATAATTTTGAATCGCACAGAAATGGGGATGCTTCCGCGTTTCTGTGCGATTTTCCGACGAAAGAGGTATGCGATCGCTAGTTTGGTGAAGGAAAGTATTTATAAGGAACACAAGCTCTCTTACCGAGGACAACGCATTGCCCTCAGTTAGCTATCCTTATAAAGCACTGATTCAAAGTTTGAGAAGGTATTGAACGTGTCGCAAGTCAAACCAACCATTCTGGTGACGGGTGGAGCTGGATATATTGGAACCCATGCCGTACTGGCGCTGATCAAGGCAGGCTATGGGGTAGTGGTATTAGATAACCTGGTGTACGGACATCGGGAATTGGTGGAAAATGTACTCAAAGTAGAACTGGTAGTGGGAGATATGAGCGATCGCGCTCTCCTCGACCAACTCTTTGCCACTCGCAACATTGCGGCAGTTATGCACTTTGCCGCCTATATTGCGGTGGGAGAGTCCGTCACCGATCCCGCGAAATACTACCAGAACAACGTCGTTGGCACTTTGACACTGCTAGAAGCAATGGTGGCAGCAAACGTGAAGAAATTTGTCTTTTCTTCCACTTGCGCCATCTACGGGATGCCCCAGGAAGTTCCCATGACCGAACACCATCCCCAAAATCCCCTCAGTCCTTACGCGACGAGTAAGTGGATGGTAGAGAAAATTCTGGCAGATTTTGATATTGCCTACGATTTAAAGTCCGTGGCGTTCCGCTATTTCAATGCCTCTGGTGCCAATCCCGATGGCTTACTCGGTGAGGATCACGAGCCAGAAACGCACCTGATTCCCCTGGTACTTCAGACAGCTTTGGGCAAACGGGAATCTATCTTCATTCTCGGCACCGATTACCCGACCCCAGATGGCACCGGAATTCGGGACTACATCCACGTCAGCGACTTAGCAGATGCTCACGTTTTAGGGCTAGAGTATCTCCTGCAAGGGGGAACGAGCGATGTCTTTAACTTAGGCAATGGCAACGGTTTCTCAGTCAGAGAAGTGATTGAGACAGCCAAGGCGGTCACGGGGCGGGAGATCAAAGCAGTAGAACGCGATCGCCGTGCCGGGGACGCCCCTATTTTAGTTGGCAGCAGCGATAAAGCAAAAAAAATCCTCGGTTGGTGTCCGCAATACGCAGACCTGAGTAAAATCGTTGCTGACGCTTGGCAATGGCATCAGCATCGTCATGGATAATTCTGGAGTGGAAGTTAGATTAGGTCGTTTAGAATCGATTGTTGAACAAATTGCAGAGGCAGTACTTGCCAGCGCTGACACAATTGACCGTCTTGGCGAGCGAGTAGATGCTCT
>NZ_JACJOQ010000139.1:0-3655 GCF_014695635.1 Coleofasciculus sp. FACHB-712
CCACCACTTGCCACGGATTGCAAGCGATCGCGGTCAAAGGCGTGGAGCGGCTGACCCCATTCCAGCAAAATATAGTTGGTAATATCTACCACGTTATTGATGGGTCGGACTCCAGCGGCTTGTAATCGCCCTTGCAACCATGTCGGAGAAGGCGCAATTTTGACCTTTTCGATGACCGTCCCGATGTAAGCCGGACACGCTTGACCCGAAGCAATTCGCAACTTCAGACCGCCATTCCCCTTCGGGATTGACACTTCTGGGGCTTGTGGAAGTCGCAGGGCGGCACCCGTCAGCGCCGAGACTTCCCGTGCAACGCCAACCATACTCAAAGCATCCGCACGATTCGCGGTAGATGTCAAGTCTAAAATTACATCATCTAAGCCTAGGAGCGATCGCGCATCGATACCCGGCTGAAGATTTTCCTGCCCAAAAATATGAATTCCTGCGGACTCTTTTGCCAAACCTAATTCAGCTAAAGAGCAAATCATCCCTTCGGAAGGAACGCCCCGGAGTTTAGCCGGTTTAATTTTCAGGTCAACAGCAGGCAGATAAGTCCCGATGGTGGCGATAGGCACATAAATATCTGCTCTGGCATTGGATGCCCCACAGACAATATTCAAGGGAGACGCTGCCCCTACATCGACCGTACACACCCTGAGTTTATCTGCATTCGGATGGGGTTGAATCTCTAGAACTTTCCCGACCACCACCCCATCCGCCCAAGTGCGGCGGTCTTCAATATCTTCTACTTCAAACCCAGCCATTGTTAGCGTGTGCGCCAACTCCGCCGGAGTCATCGTCAAGTCAACCAATTCTTGTAGCCAGTTCAGAGAAATACGCATTTACGCTTAAGCTTTTACTTACCTCAGCCCGATCATTTTACCGTTTTGTACAGCTGAAGCATTCCGGCGACGAGTGGGGAAAGCCAAAGATAGAAATGCCCGCAGACGCAGCCTTCTGGGAGAGTCTTCCGGGAGGGTGAGTGCGATCGCTTCTCCAGGTGAGCGTGTTGCTTAGCACCATCCCCCTCAGCTTCTTTGTTCCTTTGTTCTGCCAAAATTTTGCCCTCACTTCCAGATGGCATGAGTGTTTTAGGGGTAACACCAATCACATCTAGCGCTTCCGGATGTGCTATCAAAGATATGGAAACAATTTTTGTGCTTAATCCCGATCCGCTTCTTCTGTTCGCTAGTTGTTTGATTACAATTTAATACCGTCTCTAACTGCAATGTTTGAGAAAAATCTTGGCAGTTGCAGGAGTACATCGTTTTTCAATTCTTTAAGCAAAGATTAATCGTCTTTAGCAACTCTTTAAAGAATTGTCCGTAAATGTACCATGCTTATTGTTTATTAATGCCTCGATAATTTAAGTTAGGGTAGCAATATCCGGTTTCAGCATCCCGGTGAGTCTGAATGAGCTACTGCCTCAATCCCGCCTGTCCAAATCCGCAAAACCACGACCACGCCGAAGTTTGTCGGTCCTGTGGCTCAGAACTCCTATTACGAAAGCGCTATCGAGTCAGTCAAGCGCTGGGGCAAGGAGGTTTTGGAGCGACCTTTTTAGCTGAGGATGAGTCTTTGCCTGGGGAGCCAAGTTGCGTAATCAAGCAACTAAGACCAGCAACGACTGTAGCCCACGTTTTACAAATGGCACGCGAGCTATTTGAACGAGAAGCCAGAACCTTGGGGAAAATCGGCAATCATCCCCAAGTGCCACGGCTGCTGGATTACTTTGAAGACAACCAGCAGTTTTACTTAGTGCAGGAGTATATCAGCGGCTTGACGCTACAGCAGGAGGTTAAAGGATCGGGACCTCTAAGCGAAGCTGGTGTCAAGCAATTCTTAAGCGAGATTTTGCCCGTCCTGCACTACATCCACAGCCAGCAGGTGATTCACCGGGACATCAAACCCGCCAACTTGATTCGCCGCGAACAAGACCGCAAACTGGTTCTGATTGACTTTGGAGCGGTGAAAAACCAAGTCAGTCCGACAACGGCAAACAGTAGCTCCGAGCAAACCGCTTTGACGGCTTACGCAATTGGGACACCCGGATTTGCCCCGCCCGAACAGATGGCAATGCGCCCGGTTTATGCTAGCGACCTGTATGCATTGGGGGTCACTTGCGTTTATCTGCTGACTGGAAAATCGCCAAAAGACTTAGATTACAACCCCTCAACGGGCGAAATGCTCTGGCGAAAGCAACTTCAGATCAGCGACCATTTTGCCGATGTTCTCAAGAAATTGCTAGAGGTTTCGGTTCGTCATCGCTATCAGTCTGCTGAGGAAGTGTTGAGAGCGCTTGACCTGGAACCGTATCTCGACAGCTTGGAGCAAGGCTTAACGACTAAACCCAATAGCTCCCAGCGACAACCACAA
Organism: Coleofasciculus sp. FACHB-712; assembly: GCF_014695635.1. Taxonomy (NCBI): domain Bacteria; kingdom Bacillati; phylum Cyanobacteriota; class Cyanophyceae; order Coleofasciculales; family Coleofasciculaceae; genus Coleofasciculus; species Coleofasciculus sp. FACHB-712. The sequence goes on from NZ_JACJOQ010000139.1 coordinate 2,377, forward strand.
ACAGGCAATCGCTACACCAACTCTGGAGACTTAAGCAGTCCAACGCTTTCCTCAGCCCCTTCGACTGGCACTTCCGCCTCAGAACGTCTGGCGATGGCAATTCGAGCACGTCGAGAAAAGTTAGGCATGACCGGACCGCAAACCGGGGGAAGTATGTATAAACCAAGTCCTGCTACCGGCTCTGGTTATCCGCCGACGATGCTCAAAAATAGCGGTTCTAACGGCAATGCTAAGTCAAAACTTCCTGCCAAGTTGGATGCTGTTGGCGTGTTAACTGCCTACACCAAAGGTAGACGAGACTTTGCCTCTCAAGATTTAAGCGCGCTGAACCTGCAACGGGTTAACCTATCAGGAGGCATTTTTCATCAGGCTAAGTTAGCTAAAACCAACCTTCAGGGCGCTGACTTGTCAAGTGCTGATTTTGGCAGGGCGAATTTAGTTGGGGCAATTCTGAAGGAGGCAAATTTGGGCAGGGCTTACTTCAGCACGGCAAATTTGGAAGGAGCTGACCTACGCGGTGCAGATTTGAGCTTTGCCTATCTCAATCATGCGAATCTCCGAGGTGCAAATTTGTGTGGCGCTAATCTCACGGGGGCAAAAGTTAGCGAGGAACAGCTATCGCAGGCAAAAACGAATTGGGCAACCGTTTTACCCACTGGCAAAAGAGGTTTTTGGTAATTGGAAGGAACTAAGCGCAATAAGTTTTGAGTTAGAAGAGAGTTCTGTAATTCAAAACTCAAAACTTTAAAGTTTTTACCAATGACTCTTTGGGTTAACCAATTGGTAGAACTTGCACCGGCTCTCCAGATGCAATGAAGGTTTGACCTGCTGGTAAAACAGCCAGACCATTAGTTTGAGCAAGATTAATTAAATTACCGGAACTGTGACTACCGCCAGCCAAATGAAATTCATAAGTACCGTTTACTAAATTCATTTTGCCCCAAAGGTAGCTTTCTCGTTTGCCGTCTGAACGCAAATCGTGATGCGATCGCGCTTGTACAAACTTTGGCTCCCAGCCATCAGCAAGACCCGCAAGTTTTCTCACGGCTGGCTGTACAAATCGCCAAAAGCTCACCAAAGAAGAAACTGGATTTCCCGGTAGACCGAAGTATAAAACAGGACGCTGGGCGTTGGGAAATCTGGCGACAGTTAACGGTTTACCAGGTTTAACCGCAACAGCACGGACATGAATCTCCGCACCGAGTTGGGCAAGAATTTCATCCACATAATCGTAGTCGCCTACGGAAACGCCGCCGGAAGAAATGACCACGTCAGCGGT
>NZ_JACJOQ010000014.1:0-2267 GCF_014695635.1 Coleofasciculus sp. FACHB-712
GATGACTTTAACGAACTCACTCAACAGCAAGAAAACGAGAGGGAATACGGCACCCTACTAGGCAAAGCCCTGTTTCGAGGGGCTGTGTACGACACCTTTGTTCGCGCCCTATCCAAAAGCAGTCAGGACTGTCGCCTGCGAATTTTGCTCTCGATTGAAGCGGCTAACAACGACGAAGTGAAGACCTTGCATTGGGAAAGGCTGTGTGCTCCGATTGATGCCGACGAGGATTGGGATCTTTTAGCCCGCGACCAGCGCGTGCCCTTTTCCCTGTACATTCCCACGATTATCGATCGCCGCTTTCCCCCGATTGGGCGACGTGACTTGCGGGCACTCGTGCTGGTAGCAAGTCCCGCCAATATCGGCAAGTTTCAATTAGCACCTTTTGACGTTGAAGCTGTCTTATCTGGAGTTAAGGAAGCGCTTGGTGATATTCCTTACGAAGTTTTGGCAAATAATGTTGCAGGTGCTATCGGACCGCCAACGCTACAAGAACTGTCTAAGCAACTGACTAACTCCAAGAAGCCATACACCTTGCTGCACTTTGTCGCCCACGGCAAGCTGATGGATAACGGAGAAACTGTTCTGTACTGGGCAAAAGCCGATAACCAAGTCCTGCCAGTTACGGGAGAAGATTTTCTGGCAGAGCTGAAGAACATCGGTAATCATCACAGGAGCTTACCTCACTTTACCTTCCTGTGTACTTGCGAAAGTGCCGACCCCAGAGCAGAAGCAGGATTAGGTGGATTAGGTCAGCGATTGGTGAGAGATTTGGGGATGCCTGCTGTAGTAGCAATGACCCGCAAGGTGAGCGTAGAGACAGGCTTGGCTCTAGGACAGAACTTTTACCGACGGCTGAGAGAGTCGGGAGAGGTAGATACGGCAATACAAGAGGCAACAGCCGGATTGGGAAAGCGCCACGATATTGCTGTCCCGGCTTTGTTCAGCCGCTTGGGTGGGCGTCCCTTATTTAGCGATCGCCTCGACAATCGGGATTTAACCGACGAGGAAATCAGTTATGGGATTGAAAAGCTTCAACAATTACTCGAAGAACGCGCTCCTAATGCCTCCGTACTCAAGCAGAGGTTTAAAACCCAGGTAGAGAAGCTGAAAGATACCCAAGGAGCAGAGTCACGTACAGCGCGTGAAGGACGCCAGCAGGCTTTAGTTGAACTCAATAACTTGTGCGATCAAGTCCTGGAAATTAGCTTTGATGCTCTGGCAGCTTTGGGCAAGGAACCTCCAGAATACAAGGCTGAGTGTCCTTTTCCAGGTCTATCTTCCTTCAGTGATGAAAAATACCACAAGTTCTTCTTTGGGCGTGATGAGCTAATTAAAGACTTACAACAAGAATTGGAGAAGGACAATTTTTTAGCTGTCATCGGTACTTCGGGGAGTGGTAAATCATCCGTAGTCTTAGCAGGGCTGATTCCTAGGCTTAAACAAGAGGAGCCAAATCTCCAGTCGGTTTACATGACACCAAGTAACGAGCCGCTAAAACAACTAAAAAGACAATTAGAACAACTATTAAAGGTACCAGAACACTATTCAGTACTGGTGGTCGATCAATTTGAGGAAGTATTCACCCTCTGCGAGGAGAAAGGCCATCAGCAAGAATTCATCGAAAAGTTGTTACACCTTGCCGAGCGGCGAAGAGTTGTGATTACGATGCGGGCAGATTTTTTGGGCGAGTGTACCTTCTACCCGGATCTGAGAAAGCGGATTGAAACCCGGCAAAAATTGGTTGGACCGATGGAACCTGCCGAATTAATCGCAGCGATGAAGATGCAGGCAGACAGCGGGGGGCTGCGTTTTGAAGCTGGCTTGAGCCACTCAATTCTCAATGATGTGCAAGGGGAGCCAGGCGCAATGCCGCTGCTGCAATATGCTTTGCAGGAATTGTGGAAGCGTCGGCGGGGGCGCTGGCTGTGCGATGAGGAGTACCAAGCAATTGGCAGAGTTCAGCAGGCGATCGCTAAAACAGCGAGTGATTTTTACAATAGCTTACCCGCATTAGAACAAGAGCAAGTCCAGAATATTTTTTTGCGCTTAACCTGCTTGGATAAAAACATCGTGCAGGGAGAGAAAGGACGGAATACACGCCAGCGTGTAGAGTTAGAGGATCTGGTGCCCAATGGGGGGAACTTAGCAGAGACTAAAAAGTTGGTGCAACAGTTGGCAAGTGAAGGAGCCAGGCTAGTCGTTACCAGTCGCAACGAAACAACGGGTAAGGAAGAAGTAGAAGTTGCCCACGAAGCTTTAATCCG
>NZ_JACJOQ010000140.1:0-7142 GCF_014695635.1 Coleofasciculus sp. FACHB-712
GGACTTTGGCGGCGACGCCGGTTCCTTCTCCAATTAGACCCAGGAGGATCTGCTCCGTACCGACGAAGTTGTGTCCCAGGCGACGAGCTTCTTCCTGGGCCAGCATGATTACCTTAATGGCTTTTTCTGTGAAGCGTTCAAACATGGCGGATTTAGTTTTCCCCTGCTGCGTGCCTGTAATGGTGATTCTAGCATAGGGTTTTTATCCGGCTGTCACATTGAAGATAGATGAAATCTATCCCGCAAGATTTTTCTGACTTTGTTAGTAGACCCTAGCGATCGCTAGTCTCTCGCTACTATCTAAAGTTAGAAAATTGACGGGGCAAAAAAGTGAGTAAATTGACACATTGGCAAAAAACGCCAGTTGAACCACCATGTCCCCTACAACCTTATAACCGAACCTTATAACCGTCAACCTTCTATCCTTTAACTTCATCGGCTTCCAAGAACTGCCGATGAGAGTAACGGAAGCGATCGCCAATTGAGGAATGCCAGTCGCTTAAGGTTTGCGGAAATTCGGGTGCTTGAAGACCGCTACGCCACAAAATCAAAGCATCTTCGCCCGTATCTTTGTAATAGCGCCGACGCCTACCAACTTCCTGAAACCCAAATTTCTCGTAGAGAGACTGGGCAGGTCGATTCGATGCTCTCACCTCCAGTGTTGCCCACTCCAACCGGCGCTTCCAGGCTTTTTTGAGCAAGGCATAAAGCAGTGCCTGCCCCAAGCCCTGACCCCGATAGTTGGGATGCACTCCCAAAATCGTAATGTGTGCCTCCTCTAAAATTGCCCAGAGACATCCGATGCCCACGAGCGATCGCTCTAGAGGCGGATCTCCTTCCGGACTCAATGCAGTCGGGGCGGCGTTTTCCCCCACGTACTGAGTGGATTGACCGATTACCTCTCGTTCCTTGCCGCTAAATTCTTCTATAACTAGCAAGTCACTATTGGGACTTGCTAACTCTCGCTTGTAACCGTCTAGAGTCCAGAGTTGACCAAAACACAGTTGGTCTAGTTCCACTACCGCCAAGAGCTGCTCTGCTGTCAGCGGCTGAAGTTGCAAAAAATTCACAGTTTTCAATTGTAGACTGAAAAACAAGACGCATTCACGCCTGTTAAGCATCCAAGGACAACTATTAGATCATGTTATCGACTCAACCAGTCGGGGTTCAAAATTCTGGACGGCAATATTTACCGCTTACCCCTACAACCCGTACAGACGCAAATCATCACGTCAGTGTAGATCGTTCACCCAATCAGGAACTTTTGCCCTTGACATCTGGGGTTAACAGCCGCGACTGCCTGGAAATTGGTGGTTGTGACGTCACGAAACTCGTGCAGCAATTTGGTTCGCCCCTTTATATTTTGGACGAAGAAACGCTGCGGACAGCTTGTCGTCAATATCGGGATGGTTTAAGCCGCTATTATGGCGGTGAATCTCAGGTACTGTATGCTTCTAAAGCCTGGAGTTGTCTAGCCGTTTGCGCGATCGCTGCAAGTGAAGGCTTGGGGATCGATGTCGTCTCTGGCGGCGAACTCTACACGGCGCTGCAAGCTGGCGTCAGTCCCGACAAAATTTATTTTCACGGCAATAACAAATCCCGTGAAGAACTGACTTTAGCGGTTGAAACCGGCTGCACGGTTGTAGTAGACAACTGGTTAGAGCTACGCACCCTCGCGGCTTTGGAATCGGGACAAACGCCTAAGGAATCAGAGGTTAACCCCTCTAATCATCCAAAATCCAAAATCCGGATCATGCTGCGGTTCACCCCTGGCATTGAATGTCACACTCACGAATACATCCGCACCGGACACCTCGATAGCAAATTTGGCTTCGATCCTAACCAATTAGAGGAAGTCTTTGCTTTTATCAGCCAGCAGTCAACTTTAGATTGTATCGGGTTGCACGCCCATATCGGTTCCCAAATCTTTGAGCGCCAACCCCATCACGATCTCGCAGGGGTTTTGGTTGAGTGGTTTAAAAAAGCAGCCACCAATGGATTGCCCGTCAAAGAGTTAAATGTCGGGGGTGGCTTGGGAATTCGTTACACCGAATCAGACGATCCTCCCAGTATTGATGAGTGGGTCAAAACTGTCAGCGATGCCATTACCGCAGCCTGCCAATCTCAACAAATCCCCTTACCTAAATTATTGTGCGAACCAGGGCGATCGCTCATTGGGACTGCCTGCGTCACCGCCTACACCGTAGGCTCATCAAAGGTCGTTCCAGACATCCGCACCTACCTATCCGTTGATGGCGGAATGTCTGACAATCCCCGTCCCATCACCTACCAATCCCTGTATCGAGCCGTTGTTGCCAACCGGATGTCGGCACCCTTGACAGAAACTGTCACCCTTGCCGGTAAACACTGCGAATCTGGAGACATTCTGATCAAAGAAGCATCGCTACCGAAAACTGAGCCGGGAGATATTCTCGTCGTCATGGGCACAGGTGCCTACAATTACAGCATGGCTTCTAATTACAATCGCCTGTCTCGTCCAGCAGCGGTTTTAGTAGGTCGAGGAGAAGCTAATCTGATTTTGCAGAGGGAAACCTACCAGGATGTAATTCGGCAGGATCGTCTCCCTGAGCGATTAGTAGTTAGTTAGATTGGGAATTTTTTGCACCAATGCGGTCAACTAAAATCCCTGCCGCTTAGTCTCTTCTTAATCAAAGGAGGGAGGCTCTTCTCCCCTTTCGTCAAGGAGAGGGCAGGGGAATACATATACATAGCCCTCATGCTCTTTGACATGAGGGCTATGTAGGGGCGCACAGCTCACGCAAACGCTCTTACCATGTGTGTTGAACGCAATGGAAAACCGCTGTATACGCTATATAGTCGATTGATGCAAGATGTCAGTCATCGGAAAATCCTACGACTCACTACCTAATTCGCTAGTACCCAAGGGGGCGCTTCAGCTAAAATCGAGCTTTAAGGGAAAAAGAAAGTAAAAAATAGAAACAGTAATTAGCTATTAACTGTTTAGCTGGGACGTAACCACAGGTACACTAGATTTAGACTCTAAACTGTTAATTCAAGCCAATAGCTAACTGCTCTCCTTGCTTTTTACATTCTTGCCTTCTGCCTTTAAACTCGCCCGTATCCAGCAAACTTCAGCAAATCTGATAAGGTTCAATGAATTTGGGTCCCGGTCAAGACCCTCCCGGAACTTCGACCTTGTTGCTTCAAAGCATTGATATTGTTTTAGTTCTCATCCTCACGTATCTGGTGCTACTCTTTATCGGGGAGCGTCGCACATTGTGGATGGTACGGGGTTTGATTGTCTTAATGCTAGCCTCAGCCGTGAGTAATCGCCTGGGGCTGGTACTGTTGAGTTTTGTCCTGGAAAAGTTGGTAGTTGGCTCGGCTGTGGCGATGGCTGTCATTTTCCAGTCAGAATTTCGTCGGTTTCTGGAACAATTGGGCAGGGGAGAACTGATGCAGTTGCTGCAACCCTCCCGACGAGCGATTCCCAAAGCAGATAGTGTTATTGATGAAATTGTCGATGCGGTCAAAGAATTGTCCCAAAACCGCACGGGTGCTTTGATCGTACTGGAAACGACCGGCCCAATTGATGAGCGGGATTTTTCCGTTCAAGGCGTCAAATTAAATGCTGAGGTTTCTAAGGAAATCCTACAAACTATCTTTCAAACATCTACGCTCCTGCACGACGGCGCAATATTCATTAGTGGCTCCCGCATTGTTGCCGCTGGGGTGATTTTGCCCCTTTCTGAGCGGACGGCATCGCGGCAGCTGGGGACGCGGCACCGGGCAGCAATGGGAATTACGGAGCGGGTCGAAAATTGCCTATGTATCGTTGTATCTGAAGAAACCGGCTCTATTTCTTTAGCGGAGAGGGGGGGACTGAATCGCCCCCTAACCAGCAGTAAACTGAAAGAACTCTTAGAGACGCGATTCTCCACGTCAAGCGAAGAGAGGGCCGTCGCCCCCGGTCTACGCAGTTTGGGACGTCAGATTAGCGATCGGGGAAAGGCACTGGTTTCGCGTTTGCTTCGTCTTCCACCACCGGGTTCTCGTGACAAGAAATGACTTCAAAATCAACTGTCTTACAAAATTTGCCTGCTGACCTCGATCGAGACCGCCTGCCCAAACACGTGGCAGTAATCATGGATGGAAATGGTCGATGGGCCAAACGCCAAGGGCTACCTCGAATTATGGGTCATCGGCGGGGGGTCTATGCGCTGAAGGATTTACTGCGCTGCTGTAAGGATTGGGGAATTCCAGCGCTGACTGCTTATGCGTTTTCTACGGAAAATTGGAAACGACCGCTGGAAGAGGTTGATTTTTTAATGACCTTGTTTGAGGGGGTGTTGCGGCAGGAACTCCGGGAAATGGTGCAGGAGAATGTGCGAATCAACTTTATGGGAAATTTAGCCGATTTACCGCGAAGTCTCCAGGTAGAAATTGAGCGGTCAATGGCTGAAACTCAGCACAATGCCAGCATTCAGTTTACTGTGGCAACTAATTATGGGGGACGCCAGGAAATTCTGCAAGCTTGTCGAGCGATCGCGACTCAGGTGCAGGAAGGTGTTTTACAGCCTAATGAAATTGATGAAGCTTTGTTTTCACGCCACCTCTATACTGCCAAAGTTGGCGATCCCGACCTGCTGATTCGCACCAGCGGGGAAATGCGCCTCTCGAACTTCCTGCTGTGGCAATTAGCTTATGCGGAACTCTATATCACAGAAACGCTGTGGCCTGATTTTGACCGGGCGGAGTTTCACCGGGCTTTGTGTGCCTATCAACAGCGCGATCGCCGTTTCGGCAAAGTATGAAGATTGGCAAAGTATAAGTAAATTTGTAGAGACGCGAGCTATCGCGTCTCTGTTTTGACTGATTTCTGGAATTTAAGATTCAAAACTCAAAACTACTTTCTAAGGGCCTGCAAAGACGGCGTCTTCTACATCTTGGCGAGTCAGAGAATATTTGAAGGAGCGCAGGATATCTCGTCCGCCTTCACCCGCTTCTAGATAGCGCACGGTTAGCTCCTCCACATCTAGAGACAGCTCTGCTTTCCAAAAAGGTCTAGCAATGTGCCAACAGTGCAGCTGAGTTCGGTCTTGTTGACATCCCATCTTTTTGAGCCACTGTTCAATATCAGGTAAGGGATGGTTATAGAGAGGCGTATCAGCAGTGGGAAGAGTCATAGGTCGTTTTAATTTGGTTAGGGGCGGATTGTCCCAAATTATCTGTCATCCGGCAAGTAGATTGAATCAACTCGCTTGTTTTGAGGGATGAGTGGGGCAAGGCGCGACCCAGATGCCACAGGTTTAGATAGATGATGAGGATGAACAGGAAGATGAGGAGTCGCCTGCTGCTCGACTGGTTGCAGGGTTTCTAGCCCGGAAACTTGGAAGGCGGCTTCTCCTCGCGTTAAGCCAATGGCGATCGCTAACAATAGGCAACCCACAAAGGTTAAACCCATAATGAATAGGACAAAAATCTCTCCTGGAGAGAGGGGGCGATCGGTTGGATCTAAATAGGCTGAGGAAGAATATGCCTTTTTTGCTTGGGAAACCGAAGAATTCAAGTTTGGCGGTGCTTGAATTACGCTAATGCGGGAATAGCCAATTTTTAGGTCATAAGCCAGTCGCCGTTGTGGATTGCTGAGGGTGGAATAGGCTTCATTGAGCTGCTGGAACTTAGCGGTTGCTATGTTAGCAGGCAATTCTGTGGTATCGGGATGGTAGTGTTTACTTAATTCTCGATATGCGCGTCGAATTTCGATCGGGGACGCCGAAGGGTGCAGCCCTAGCAAGGCGTAATGACTGGTCGCCAAGGTTGTTTGATACGGCATCCGGCGACCTTCATTATTCGGATTTTCCCTATTTTGAGTCACCACAGCTTCACTCTGCTTGGTTAAGAGTGGGTTTCAATTATTGTAGTGCGGGAAAGGATGCGATCGCTCTCTTTTGATAAACTGCTCCGCAAATGGCTGCTAATAGCAACCATCCCAAGGTATTCACCCGTAAATCAAATATACTTACATCTACTACATTAAATAATGTACAGGCACCAAAAGCGACTAAATAACTGAAAAGAATTAACCTATTTTGTGGAGACGAGATTAGTCCCATCTCTGCCAATAGTAGGGTAGCTTGAACCATCACCCAGCCAACTAAACCGCAGAAGAAAATGGTTGCGGGGATGCCAGTTTCAGCCGTTAGCATTAACAGCAAGCTGTGAGGATGTCCCAGCCAGACTTTCATCTGTGCCTCGTAAAGTGGCGTAAAATTCCTTAAACCCCAGCCAGTCCAGGGACGTTGCTGAGTCATCGACCAAGCAAACTGCCACTGAGTTGTCCGTAACAGCGCCACAGGTCGATCTGGATACATTTGGTCGGTGAGTCGCGCCCAAAAGTAATAGGGGACAATCGTGCGAAGCCATTCGCGCACAGGTGAAGGGCCAAAAGCTGCCCAGAGGATGCTAGTAGCGATCGCCCCCACTCCGGCGATTAGCCAACGCCAACCTTGGTAGAAGGCAAAGGCAAGGCAGCTAAGAACGACAATCGCCCAAGCATTGCGGGAATTCGTCAAAATCAGTGCAGCAGCATTTCCAATTACCGCTACACTCAGAAACCCAATTCGCCAGGTAAACGGAAAGGGAAAAATATATTTTGTTTTAGCTTTTGCTTCCGCCCTTTGTTCTAGCGTGGCGGTGCGTAAGCGGGGAGATTGGGGCGATCGCTTTTTGCTTTCTTCAATCCACAATCCCAGTGCCAAAATAAACACAATTTGCAGATAGGCTGCCAAAATGTTGGCATACATAAACACCGAAGCCATCCGCCCGATGGGATTGCCTTTGGGTTGTAGCGCCCAACCTACAATACCTTCCAATAGCGCTGGGCTAGCCCAACCCAAGAATATCTGTCCGAAGCCGAGAATGACCACGGGTACAGAAGGCACCACCAAAATCCAAGCTAACCGTCGCAGTTGTGCTGGTGTCTGAATGAGTTCGCTATAGGCAGCAAAAAAGATGAAAAAGGGGAGGAAATTAAACAATCCCAGCAAGGCTTCTAAAGGAAAAGGGGCGAAGCTAGCTGAAATAATTACCCAGGTGCAAAAGATAGCGAATCCGCGATTGAGAGGGCGTCGGATAATTGTGGGATATTTTTTTCTCCA
>NZ_JACJOQ010000141.1:0-3695 GCF_014695635.1 Coleofasciculus sp. FACHB-712
GGTTACTTTGAAACAGAGGAGTTAGCGATGGAACAAGTCTATAAAGAGTTTCAAGTTACCTGGGATGAATGGGAAGCGATCGCATAATGAGCGCAAACACATTAGTTGAAAAATCGCTCCTCTTCAACCCCAAGAGAAGGGAACTGGGGGGTTAGGTTTTTCACCGTCCGGTTCTATATATTGGTACGATGTTTTTTGCAGCTAAAATTAACAATTCGATATGAGTCAGCGTCCAGACGGCATAGCACCTCACGGCGGTCAGCTAATTAATCGCATCGCTACACCAGAACAACGACAAGTATTTCTCGATAAAGCCGACTTTCTGCCCAGAGTGCAACTCGACGAACGGGCAACATCGGATCTAGAACTGATTGCCATTGGTGGATTTAGCCCGCTGACTGGCTTTATGGAACAGGCAGACTACGATCGCGTAGTGACTGAAATGCGGCTTGCCAATGGGCTACCGTGGGCAATTCCCGTGACGCTTTCGGTGGATGAGTCGGTTGCGGCGAATCTCAAAGAAGGCGGTTTGGTGCGTCTGGATGACCCGACTGGTAGATTTGTGGGTGTCATGGAACTCACACAAAAGTATCGCTACGACAAAACCCGCGAGGCGGTGAATGTTTATCGTACCCACGATGAAAAGCACCCAGGCGTTAAGGTTGTCTACAAGCAAGGGGAAATTAATCTCGCGGGTTCAGTTTGGCTGTTGCAACGCGACTCTCATCCTTTATTCCCTAATTACCAGATCGATCCCGCTCAATCTCGCGCCATGTTCAAAGAAAGGGGATGGAAAACGATTGTCGGCTTCCAGACTCGCAACCCCATCCACCGGGCGCATGAATATATCCAAAAGTGCGCTTTAGAAACCGTAGATGGCTTGTTCTTGCATCCCTTAGTGGGAGTTACCAAAGATGATGACATCTCGGCAGAGATTCGGATGCGCTGCTACGAGATTATGCTGGAACACTACTACCCCCAAGACCGGGTAATTTTGGCAATTAATCCCGCCGCAATGCGCTACGCTGGCCCTAGAGAGGCAATTTTCCATGCCCTGCTTCGCAAGAATTACGGCTGTACGCACTTCATCGTTGGACGCGATCATGCGGGTGTCGGTGATTATTATGGAACTTACGATGCTCAGCACATTTTTGATGAGTTTGAGCTGGGTGAACTGGGCATCATGCCGATGAAGTTTGAACACGCCTTCTACTGCACGCGCACGCAGACAATGGCGACGACGAAGACCAGTCCCAGCACACCAGCAGAACGGATTCACCTATCGGGAACGAAGGTACGAGAAATGCTGCGTCGGGGTGAATTGCCACCACCAGAGTTTTCTCGCCCAGAAGTTGCGGCAGAATTGGCAAGGGCGATGCAGGTGCCAGAGGAAGCAAGCAAATTTAAGATTGCAAGTTTCAAATTTGAAATTTGAGAGGGGATGCTGCTTAAATTTGAAAATTTGCCATTCTTTCTATTCTCTAAAGCCTAGCCCCTGATAGGCTGATCGAGTACTGGCTAATGGCTAATGGCTGATATGGGATTGAATCGGCGAAGTTTTCTGCAACGGGCGGGGTTGGCGCTAGCGGCGCTGGGCGTAAGCGAAACGGCCCTATCTCTACTGGGAGATCGAAGCTTTGCGGTGCCTCTGCTAGATCGCTATTATCAGGCACTGGCACAACCGAGTGGGCGGAAGTTAGCGCTACTGGTAGGAATTAATCAGTATCCGCGTGGGACAGAGACGCGATCGCTTCCGTCTCTCCAAGGTTGTGTCACAGATGTAGAACTGCAACGGGAACTTTTGATTCATCGCTTTGGTTTTCACCCTAGCGATATTCTGACGCTGACAGATAGCCAAGCAACGCGGCAGAATATTGAAACTGCTTTTCTGGAGCATCTCACAGAGCAGGCGGCGGCGGGAGATGTTGTCTTGTTCCACTTCAGCGGCTGCGGTAGCCGCGTCAGAATCGGGGCTGAGGAGAATGGACTGAGGACTTTGGGTGCCGATAAATCTTCACTCAGTCCTGAGTCTACCCTTGGGGACGGGGAAAGGGTTGCGGCTGCACAGCTAACGCCTACAGTCTTCAACACTCAAAATAGTTTGGTGCCAGTAGATGGGGTGCTGCTGACGAAAGGGGCACCGGCGAATGATTTGTTGGAAGAGACTCTGCTGTTGCTGTTGCGATCGCTTCCCACAGACCAAGTCACAACGGTACTGGATACCAGTTACACTGACGCCGATACTCTCCTCCACGGCAACTTGCGGATTCGTTCTGCTCGACAACCGCTAGCAGAGCAAGCGAGTGACGAGGAACTCGCTTTTCAGGAAAAACTCCTGCTGCGTCTCAAATCTTCGCGGGAACAGCTCAATAAGCAGTATAAGCCCGGTCAAATGCCTGGAATCGTGCTGGCAGCGGCTGGACCCAGTCAACTGGCGGCAGAGGCTCCTTGGGGCGGTTTCAGCGCTGGATTGTTCACCTATGCCCTGACGCAACATCTCTGGCAGGCGACTCCTCCCACTACGGTTCAAGTCAGTTTCAGTCGAGCAGCTGGGATCGTCGAGCAGCTGGCGGGGAAAGAGCAACAACCCCAGTTGAGCGGTCAAAAAAGTAACCAGCCTTCCTTGTTACCCTATCAGCCGGAAATTAGTATCGGTGCGGATGGCGTCGTTACAGCGGTGGAAGAGGGCGGTAAAACGGTACATCTGTGGCTAGCAGGATTACCTGCACCCGTTTTGGAATACTACGGAGTGAATTCTCAGCTGAGTGCTTCCCTACCTATGTCGGAAGCTCAGACTCCAGACAGCAACGCGACAGGTGAAGTTTCCTCAGTTCCGACTCAACTGCAACTCCACATTCGTTCCAAGGAGGGTCTCACCGCCAAGGCGCGAGTTATCGGCAGCACAGACACTTCTAGCCTCTCTAGCCTCCAAGTGGGGCAACTGGTTCACGAATCCGTCCGGGTGTTGCCCAAAAATATAGGCTTGACAATTGCCTTAGATGCCGGACTGGAGCGAATTGAACGGGTGGATGCTACCAGTGCTTTTGCCAGCGTTCGCTCTGTATCATCCGTGGTAACGGCAGGAGAGCAACCCGCCGATTATTTGTTTGGCAAGGCGCAGACACCCGATTATCAGGGGGGATATGGGTTATTTTCTCTCGGTCGGGATTTGATTCCCAATACCGTTGGGGAATCGGGTGAGGCGGTGAAGGCGGCTGTGAATCGGTTAGTGCCCAAACTGAAAACGTTGCTGACAGCGAAATTATTGCGTCTGACGGTCAATGAAGGGTCTTCCCGCTTGGGAGTGGGAGCAACGTTGGAGATGATTTATCCCAACCAAAAGGTGCTGCTAAAACGAGAAACGCTGCGGATGACAGGGGACGCCTTTGTGGATTCTAATTCCAGAAGCGAGTCATCGCGTCTTAACGACTCAAAAATTCCTTCCGATGGAGGCATCCCCACCATCCCCATCGGTAGCCGCATCCAGTACCGAGTCCAAAATTATAGCGATCGCCCGATCTATTTGATGCTTATCGGCGTTGATAGCGGCGGTGCTGGTGTTGCTCTCTATCCGTTGCAATTTCCCCAAATCGGGGACAGTCCGGATGCGAAACCAACGGTCAAAGAGCTGGTTGTGGAGGCGGGTGCTACCCTGATCGTGCCACAACCTGCTGGCTCTTTTGAATTGACGATTC
>NZ_JACJOQ010000142.1:0-12691 GCF_014695635.1 Coleofasciculus sp. FACHB-712
CCCAAAATCTCCGGAGAACCCGTGTAATCGGAAACTTTCGTCACGGGTAGCCCAGCATCTTTAAGGGCTTTAGCCGTTCCACCACTGCTGATTAAATCAAACTCAAATTTTTCAACCAACTGACGGGCAAAGTCGATTAGCCCAGTTTTATCAGATACACTCAGCAGTGCTAGACGCGCCATAACTTCTAAAGTCCCTCTTTTTCCAACCTTACTCAGGATAAATGCGATCGCCCTCATGCACAAACAGAGAACCCTGCCCTCACGGCATGGGCAGGGTTCTTGATTCAAAACAAAGTGAGGAGTTTAAGATAACCGCTTGCCTGGTGGCAAGAAAACGGTTGGTCAGTGGTTTGCCTCAGCCACGACGCCACGCATTTCTGGTTAAACAGATGGGTGGACTCGCAGTGGTAAGCCAGTCGTAACGAACGCTAGAAGACTTGTATAACAGGTGTTTCCAAGCTAGCGATCGCTACTGCTACTACCCAATTTTGAACAGACCTTGAAGCAGTTCCAAATTGGAAATCAGCAGGTAGGCGATTCCCGCACCACCAACTCCACCAATCAGAAAATTACTCGCAAACTCGTTCCAGCCTTCCTGACTATTGAGGGCGTCTGGAGGACGGGGCGTGGTAATCGTTTTAGTGGGGTTGGGGGGATTGCTAGAAGCGTAGAGGGATAGCCCAATCGTCAAAATGATAATCAAGCCAACCGTTGACAGCAAACCTGCCAGGTTCGCGACATCTGTATCGCGCAGAGGACCCAGTTTGGCGAAGGGACCAATCAACCAATAACCATGAGCCATACCAATTTCTAATGCTCGGCGTCCGGGTGACAGCCCTTTGCGATAGGCTGGCAAGTTATTGATGTAAGCCTCTGTGAAACCGGAAGAATTAATCGGCGTTGCTAAATTGCCAATTTGCGGATCGCCAGCTTCATGGACAACTTCCCGATTTCTGGGGTCGTTACGACGATCTTTCGAGTCGCTTATTGCTTGCACTTGCATAATTTCTTCACCTTTTGATGAGCTAGTGCCACTAATTATCGTTGGGTTAAAACTGGAGATGCTTCTATCGTTTGATACAGCATTTTTTAACCAGTCTTGAAAATCCTGCGATCTTTACGGCATTGGATGGAAAAGCAGGTCGGGGAAAATGTAGATAAAGACAGCCAAGAGACTAGCCTGAAGGGATAGCCACACAATAGCCAGAACCGGAGCTAGGGAAAGATACTTGAGGAAATACTGCATGAATCATTCTCCAAAACAGTCAATAATTCAACGTAACTAGCGAATTGAGACAGGAATCTCATCTTCTTTTGCAGTCAATTCACCCGTGAGCAATTCTTTGACTGCTGCCAAAGGCCAAGTGAAGCCACTTAGCATAAAACCAACAGCCCGGGGAACATCCAGTTGGATTTCTTTATACTCTGGGTTTGCCTCTTTTTTCACCGATTGAATATAGGCACGACCAACCCAACCAATCCAACCCGCAATATACAGGAACAGAATGCTGGGAATGATAAAGTCACCGGCACGATCCAGGCGACCATCTACAACCAAGTGGGGTAAACCCTCTGGGCCACACATTGCCTGAGAATAACGTTCAAAACGCTTGCGCCCTGAATCGGGGTCGAAGTTGGTATTGCGGGCGGTTGCAGCACGTTGCTGAAAAGCCTTGGACTGGCTGCATGGCACCAGACCTGATACGTTATCAGCCGATGCCGTTGGGGCAACGCTAAACCAAATACAAAGGGCAAAAATCAAAGCCAACAATCGTTTCATGGGATTGTTTCCTTTTGTTACAAAACGAAAACTTTTATGTACAAAACAAGGTCATTGTTTGTACGGAAGCAATCATGTATCGATATATTAAAGTACCAGTGAATGTCAACAGTATTAGCGATTGAAACAAGTTGTGACGAAACGGCGGTAGCGATCGTAAAGAATCGTCAAATTTGCAGTAGCATCGTCGCCTCACAAATCCCTGTTCATCGGCAGTATGGCGGGGTTGTGCCAGAAATTGCTTCCCGTCAACACGTCGAAATAATTAACAATTGTTTAGACAAAGCACTCCAAGAAGCGCAGATGGAGTGGGCGTCAATTGATGGTATTGCGGCAACCTGCGCCCCTGGTTTGGTGGGGGCATTGTTGGTGGGGCTGACGGCTGCCAAAACTCTTGCGATTGTCCATCGGAAACCGTTTGTCGGAGTCCATCATCTGGAAGGCCACATATACGCTACTTATTTGACCGAACCTTCTTTACAGCCGCCTTTTTTATGTCTGCTGGTTTCGGGCGGACACACCAGCTTAATTTATGTAAAAGATTGTGGTGTGTACGAGACACTAGGAGAAACTCGCGATGATGCCGCTGGTGAAGCCTTCGATAAGGTGGCGCGGTTGTTAAATCTGGGTTATCCGGGTGGGCCGGTGGTTGACCAACTCGCCCAAGTGGGGAATCCGCAAGCCTATCCTTTGCCGGAAGGGAATGTCGGGGTGCCAGGGGGCGGCTATCATCCCTATGACTCTAGTTTTAGTGGCTTAAAAACAGCTGTGCTGAGACTGGTGCAAAAGTTGCAGCAGGAAGCGTCTCCGTCGCTGCCGGTGAATGACATTGCGGCAAGTTTCCAAGAAAGCGTAGCGCGAAGTCTGACGCGGAGGGCGATCGCCTGCGCCCTCGACTACGGTCTTGATACCATTGCCATCGGTGGCGGTGTCGCCGCCAACAGTGGGCTGAGAAAACACCTGCAAGTCGCTACTGCACAGCGAAACCTGCGGGTGCTATTCCCCCCGCTAAAATTCTGCACTGACAACGCCGCCATGATTGCCTGTGCTGCCGCCGATCATTTGAATCGGGGTCATACTTCCCGATTGACTTTGGGCGTTCAGTCCCGGCTGCCAATTACTGATGTTATGCAGCTTTACCAAACTTCACAGTAGAAGTTTGCATCCAGTTTTGAGGCGCGAGGATGCAATATTTTTCGGACAAAGCGATCGCGCAATTTCTAAACAGACCTTAAATCAGTCGATTCTCTCGATCATTTTGATGAGTAAGGATGCAATACTTTGGATAGCGCGATCGCCCGGTTTCTGTCTGAAAGCTGCTGCAAATTCAGCTGATTATTCTCATCTAAAAGATTTTCTTTCTGCAAAAGCTCATAAATTGTTAAAGACAGCAGCATTTCTACCTGATTCGCCCGACTGCTGAGCCAATGATGAGTCTCTGCATCCGAGGGAAAGCGCTCAATACACTCATTTGTGTAACGGCGAAACTCTCTGACATCATTTAAAAGCCGAACCAAATAACTAGGACACTCGCAAGCAATTACATCGGCTGCCTCGCAGATAGCCAGCAGATGTTCGTCAGTCAACTCCGAAGAAATTTGAATAGTCTGTTTTGGATCGATCATAATTTCAGCACAAGTATCAGGAAAGCCTTAGATTCATCAGTTGATTGTTCCCTTGCCACTCAGACTAATCACTACTCTTGTCGGATCGCTCATCGCGATCGCAGTCAAAATCTAAGAAGCGAAAATCAATATCGTTTTTTAGCAGGCACCCCTTTAATCTTAATAAAATTTAAAGATTTATGGTGCCAACAAAACATCTACCTTAAGCGAAGTTGCTAGAATCCGGACAATTAGCTATAATGTTGCGAATTTCGGTAGCAACTGCCTCTGGCTGCTCCACCATCGATAGATGTCCGCAGTCCGGAATTTCCATCACGTTCTCACCACAACCCTGAAATAACGGGTGAAAGCTTGCTAAGTGCCGCACATACTTCGGTTCCATTACCCTATCTTTAGCACCAGCAATAAAATAAACCGGCTGTTTTAGCCGTGACACCACCTGCGGTAAGCGATTGACCTCCGCTTCCGTCGTCGAATCCAGTAAAGTCCCCAGCGCCGCTTCCGGATGAGCCGTAATAAAATCAATCAGTCGCTGTCGTCCCCAGCACCGAGCAATTGGGCGCGCCACTTGCGCCCGTGTAAAAGGCAAATCAATCCCCGGTACATAGCACAGCCAATGGGGACGCCGTTTCAGAAGCTGCTGACCCGCAGCCCGAAATCGCTCGAAGGCCTCCTTCAGATAAATGCCACCTCCAGCATTAATGCAGACGACCCCCTTAACAGAATCAGGTTGCTGGTCTGCCGCCCAAAGGGCAATGCTGCCACCCAACGAATGACCAATCAGCCAAGCACTAGAAATATTCAGCTTCTGCAACAAAATACCGACTTCTTTGGCATAAGCAGCTGGAGTGTAATTCGAGAGGCTCAACGTAAGAGGCTCTGAAGAGCGAAGAAAGTTCTCCTCTGGCTGACTCTCGCGGACGACTTGCCGACTCTGCACCGGCATTTCTTGACGGGTGAACCCATAATTATCTAGAGGCTGAGAATCACCAAACCCCCGCAAGTCGTAAGACAAACACTGATAATCTGGTGCTATCTGCTCAATCAGGGGTTGCCAGTACCGACGGCTGAGGAGCCAGCCGTGGATAAAGACCAAAACAGGGGTAGATGATGCAATGGGAGGCGTCAAATCGTAGGTGTGCCGAACTCCCAGGATTTCGATAGTTGCCATATTTTGATCCTATCCCGAAGTTCTACCAGATTGGTCAAGAAGTCATTGTTATTGGTCATGGCTTACCCCTGCCTTACGAAACGTCTGCTTGTCGGCGCGATCGCTTCGAGAAGCGTAAAGTTAGGACTATTGGACAAAAGACTAATGGCTAAACATTCTAAACATTAAAATCTGCGCCCTAGCAATCGCTGACGCACGCTTTCAGCAATTTTTTGACCTAAATATTCCGGAATCACACTTTCGTTCGGTCCCAATAAGTAAAGAATCAAGCGGGTGCGTCCTCGCCAGACTAGCAAATTGGCATTGACCACCAGCAAATCCTCTTGCCAGATAGCGTACATCACCTTATAAAACAGACCCGGTTGGTTATCCGCCTCAATTAACAGCGCCGGAAGATGGAAAACAGGGTCTACATAAAATTCCGTTTCTACCTGCTCCAAACCGGCATCCAGATTAAATTCCACTGCCAGCATCTCTTCTACTTCAAAGCGCCCAGCCAAAGCTTCCCGAATGGCGCGACAGACATTTTCCGAGGTTTTGTCTGTCAGTGCTTTGCTGCCACGAGACACCACCAGTTTGATGAAAACTAGCATCGGAGGAGCGATTTGACCATATAGACTGAGACTGTGAATGGTCAGCCCGTATGCAGCCAGAACCCCAAAAATATCACTTAGCAGAAAAGATTGGTTGCGGTAAGCAAAATGTAGGGCACTTTTATTGCCTTCGGGTTTCAGCTCAATAACCGCTCTGGTGGTTTTATAGAGCCGATAGGCAAGCCTCAAGTTTTGTAGCTGAATCTCACTGCTGACAAACTGCTCGTAGAACTGAGGAAACGCCCGATTAAAGCGCTTCAGAAGTTCTAGTGTGGATGATTTCAAACCCGTGGCCATATATAGGGCTAAGACTCGCTTGCCAGGTTAAAAGCATTTTGGGAGATAGAGCCAAGTGCCCTTCGCCAAAGAACCTTCTCTTATGGTTAATCTCTCACAAATTTTCCTAAAAAAATTATCCACTCGATACCAACTCCCGGTGGAGTTGAGTAGATTGGTGCAAATAAAGATAACTGGTGCAAGTTCTCCCTTGCCCCTTAGTGAAATAACTCAACATTCGTCGTATCATGACTAGCTGCCCGTACATGATTTTCTTTGTTTTTGCTCACCTGTGCCAACGCGATGTGGCATCCAGGAAGTAACCAGTCAAAAGCTGCCTCTGTTTCTCAGTTCTTCTGTTGCTCTTGTCTCCAGTCATCAGCCAAAAACTTGTGCCTAGCTGCACGATGGCTTGGCGAGACGGTAGCTTCTCCCGACCGACAATCCAAGTAAATCGGGATTGCTGTGGAGCTGCGGAGTATCAACCCGTAGAATTCAGTCTAACTAATGTATTGCCAGTATTGCCGAATGCGCCCTAAACCACACAATGCCGCACCCGCTCCAGATCGGGGAGTGCGTGTAATGGTTTAAAAGGTAGCGCAATTGTGTTATCATTTTTTTCGTGATGTTTGGGCTAGATTCGTTGAAATAAGAGGGATGGAGATACTGAGACTGTATCACTCTCCAAGAGTGTACGTGACTCCCCCGCGTCAATTGATTGCACGAGATTGATTCGTTCCTCAGATTGCTTCGTTTCTCGCAACCGAACACTGGAAGTAAATCCTGTAGAGATTAGATATTTGGTACTTGCAGGGAAACCTGAAAGTGTTGGAATTGGTCTCTTCGATCAGGAAGTCTCAGATCGCGTGTTAGCACGCGGTGCGAAGCACGGTTGGGAATTCCCCAGACTGCTGGGAACTGGAGAATGTAAATACCTTAACCACACCTGCATGGGTTTTTGGAAAAGCTTGTTTAGCGGTTCTGATGGTAGCACTGCGTCGAAGCCGACGCTGGGGGAGGGGGATGTTGTAGAAGGTACAGGCGATCGCACGGGCAGCGGCTCTCGGATATTTTTCAGCACCGAACGCGACATTGACCTTTATGAACTCGAAGAACTCTGCGATGCGGTCGGGTGGTCCCGGCGTCCGCTACGCAAGGTCAAGAAAGCAATCGAACATAGTTTTTTGGTAGTTTCGATGTGGGAAGTGCGAGGAACCCAGCGACGGCTGGTAGGCTTTTCCCGCGCAACTTCCGATCATGCCTTCAATGCCACCATTTGGGATGTGGTAGTTCACCCGGATTTCCAAGGCAAAGGACTGGGGAAGGCGTTGATGAAGTACGCGATCAAGAAGCTACGCAGTGAAGACATTAGCAACATTACTCTGTTCGCTGACCCCCAGGTGGTGGATTTTTACCGGGGACTGAATTTTATTGCCGACCCGGAAGGAATTAAAGGGATGTTTTGGTATCCAGATTAGTTTGTAAATTCTTTACTCCAAATATCGGCTAAATAAGCTATAATAACCAGAGGTCACTGGCAGGCGTGTCAGGGGAATTAAACACCCAAGACCCGATCGGCTGATAGCCAATCGCTGAATTTCACCGGGATGTAGCGCAGCTTGGTAGCGCGCCTGCTTTGGGAGCAGGATGCCGCAGGTTCAAATCCTGTCATCCCGATTTTTAGTAGTAAAAAGAGTTAGCCCCAAACCTGCCAAGGTTAGAGGGAATCTCAATAATTTTCGGGTGTGATGTCTGACACCCTGCTGAAATTCCCTTGAGGACTTCGGGAGGTGATTCATACAGATTTTTCCCTAGTAAATTGGGAGATAAGTTGGCTGACGATTGCCTGGAACTCATCCTAATCTTACATAGTCATAGAGGGTTACAATTCGCGATTCATTCCCTCAGTAATTTGGGAATTCCATTTCCGAGTATGCAGCATTGAGAATGAATAAATAGCGAGTTCAGGCATCAAATTGACCTTTGGTGCCAGGAATTAGGACATGGGGAGTTAAACAGTTCAAAAATGACAGTCGCAACAAAACAGTAGAATCGATAAAGTTTAGTTGGAAATAAACTTAGACCCATTCATTCGGGTACTGCTAGAGCGAAGAAACATTATCGCCTTGTCTCGACTCTATTATTGGTAAGGCGGGGTATTCAACGAAAAATTTTGAGGGAATTGTAATGAGATCATTAGTTCGATTGAGCGCAACACTGGGTTTAGTGGGAAGTGTTGTACTGGGAGCGCTGCCCGGTTTGGAAACGCTGCGGGCACTGGCATTGCCAGAACAACAGGTTCTAGAAAAGTTGCAAGCTGTGCCCGTGTTTACGATCACCGATCCTCAAGGTTCTCCATTAGTTGCTTCAGTGAATGAGGGGCAAAAGAAGACCGCAGTGGCAGGTGTTTTTATCAGCCAGCAAGATGCCCAAACATTTATCGAACGGTTGAAGAAACAAAATGCTCAACTAGCAAGTACGGTGAAGGTGGTACCCGTATCGCTGGGAGACGTTTACAAACTGGATCAAGCGAATGCAGCCAAGCCAGATGGTCTGGATTTTGCTTTCGTACCCACCCAGCAGCAGGTAGATTCAGCAAAAGCCATCCTGAGTCAAAGCGGCAAACCCGTGCAAAATTTTGATGGGGTTCCTTTGTTTGTGGCAAGAGGCGGAAAGGATAAGGGGTATTTGACCCTACAACGAGACAATAAACCCATCATTCCTTTCTTCTTTAGCAAAGAAGAATTACAGAGTATGCTGGATCGATTCAAACAGCAACAGCCAGCTCTGGCATCTACAGTGGAAATTCAGGTGGTGAATCTGGAGGGTGTAATTGAAACTTTACGCACCAGCAATAATCAGCAGCTGAACAACATTGTACTGGTTCCACCCAAAGCGTCAGTAGACTTTGTGCGATCGCGTGGTCCTGCCCCCGCGAATTCTCAGCAACAACGTCGCTAAAGCGGTAAATAGACAAAAGAATCAAAGATAAAAGATAAAGTATGAAGGATAAACTTCATACTTTATCTTTTATCTTTTTTCCTTGATTCTGGCGTTTTCCTTGGGTATGGTTTCAGGTATAGAACTTTGGAAGTGGCGCAACTGGGCGCGGGATGCTGCCAAATCCGCGGGCGTTGACCCAACAGAAGTAGACTGGTTGCTGCGAGAAGTCGCCGCTCTAGATCGGTTGGCGCTGCGGTTGGAGTCTTTCAAAGACAAAACCCAGATAAAATTACCGATGCCGTTGCCGGAGTTAACCCAGATGTGGCAACGGCGTCTGGATGAGCGGTTGCCAGTTCAGTACCTGGCTGGTATTGCTCCCTGGCGTCATTTTTCTCTGTTTGTTTCACCAGCAGTATTGATTCCGCGACCGGAAACAGAATATTTGATTGATTTGGCGGTTGCCGCTGCGGCTCAGGGCGGAGCCTCGCCGCCTTTACAGCAAGGACATTGGGCAGATTTAGGAACTGGCAGTGGCGCGATCGCTCTCGGACTCGCAGATGCCTTTCCATCTGCCACTCTCCACGCGGTTGATTATAGTCCGGCTGCTCTAGCGATCGCTCAACAGAATGCCCAGCAACTGGGTTTAGCGGCTCGCATTCAGTTTTACCAAGGTTCTTGGTGGCAGCCGTTGTCCGCCCTAAAACGTCAGCTCAGCGGCATGGTATCAAACCCACCTTATATTCCCAGCCATTTGCTGCCTTCCCTGCAACCGGAAGTGGCGAAACACGAACCCCACCTCGCCCTCGACGGTGGCACAGATGGCTTAGATTGCATCCGCCATTTGGTAGAAACAGCGCCAGACTATCTGCGACCGGGCGGTATTTGGTTGATTGAGATGATGGCGGGACAAGCCGATACAGTTGTTCAACTGTTGCAAGATCGAGGCAGTTTCTGCAAAATTCAAATTCACACCGATTTAGCTGGGATTGAACGCTTTGCCTTAGCCTATCGGAAACCCGATGAGTGATGAATTTGAGGGGATTTATTCAAAACTCAAAACTCTAAAAAAATGACACAAGTTTCAATGGCAGCCTTGATAGAAGGCGCTCGTTCTGGGAGTTTGGTTAGCTTTCCCACCGATACTGTACCAGCACTGGCAGTGCAGCCGGATCGGTCAGAGTTAATTTTTGCAGCAAAGCAGCGGCGGCAAGATAAACCGCTGATTTTAATGGGCGCAAACGCTTTAGATTTGTGGTCTTTTGTCAAGGGAAGTCCGGCTGAATGGCAGATTTGGCAACAAGTTGCTGACCAATATTGGCCTGGTGCTTTGACTTTAGTATTACCAGCCTCAGCGTGCATTCCCAAATCGATGAATCCATCTGATCCGGCTACGATTGGGTTGCGCGTGCCGAATTCTGGCGTCGCGCTCTCAATTCTGTCGCAAACTGGCCCCTTAGCAACTACTAGCGCCAACCGTTCGGGGGAGCCACCTTTAGAAAGGATGGCAGAAATCGCAGCGCAGTTTCCCGATGTCCTGACGCTATTCCCTTCGGAATCAGAAACAACGCTGACGGCTGGTGTTCCTTCCACCGTCGCCAAATGGACGGGCAGCGGCTGGGAAATCTTGCGGCAAGGAGCGGTTAAATTGGTAGTTTAATCGACTCAGCTAATCAGCAAAACTGGTAATTATATTTATGTCCCAAGACGCGAATCCGGACGTGACAGCCATCCTGGAGGAACTCAAGCAAACCCAGATGGCGTACCACATGGCAACAGAAATGAGCCAGTTTAAAGCTGGGTTTTTGGCGCGGACTTCCCATGAATTGCGATCGCCCCTCAACAGTTTGATTGGCTTGCATCAGTTGATTTTGTCCGATTTGTGTGACAACCCAGAAGAAGAACGAGAATTTATTGCTCAGGCTCACGCCTCCGCGCTGAAGCTGATGCAGCTCATAGACGAAATTATCGCCGTTGCCAAAACTCAACACGGCACCAGTCGGATAGAGATTCAACCCGTCGAGCTTGCCAAGGTTCTAGAGGAAGTCTACAGCTTGACTCACCTGCAAGCAGCGAATCGGAGTATCCGCCTTGAGGTATCGCCACCCGATCGAGAGATTTACGTTCTGGCAGATCCGCGACGATTGCAGCAGGTGCTGCTAAATCTGGTCGATACCGCGATCGCTCGCATGGACGAAGGCAACATTCGGGTTTGGGTGCCCCCCTCACCAGCGCCTGGGCACATCCACATCTGGATTGATGCCGAGTGCCCCGTTAGCGTCTGGACCGAGCCAGTCGATTTGCTCAAAGAGCAAAAGACACAGGAGCTGGTAGGGGCACCCAGCAAAGGAGCACCCCGACAAATGCCACAGCTATCCGAGGGGATGAACTTACTGATTGCTCAAACCCTCATCGAAGTGATGCAGGGACGCCTGGAAGTAGTGGCAGCGCAACCAGCAGACGCCGCTGATCCTTCAGGCGGAGAGAATCTTACCCGGCTTCAGTTTTCTCTTCCCCTAGTGCCTATTGAGACGACATAACCTGGGTAGGCAGAGGCTCGGTTAGGGGCTGGTTGTTATACAGCACCATCGTCGTACTGGGGTTGCTACATTCAAAACCGATGCGCGTGTAAAAGCCCTGTTGATAAGTCGTCATCAGGTAGACCCGCTCTACCCGACTGACACGAGGATGGCTCAAGACTGTTTCCACCAACTTGCGTCCGAGTCCTGCGCCTTGGTATGCCGGATGTACGACCACATCCCAGATAGTGGCACGGTAAACGCCATCGGAAGTCGCTCTGGCAAATCCAATCAGCTTGTTTTCGTCCCAGACGCTAATCACGGGTTCGCTATTGGCGATCGCAATTTTTAAATCTTCAATTTGCCGGTTCTGTGCCCAGAAGGCAGCTAAGTGAAACAGCTCTTGCAGTTGTTGAAAGTCGATTTGTGATTTACGGTCACAAAATTGAATATGACTGCAATCCATCGTCATCAATAATTTAGAGTCTCGTACTGGCTCATTCTACTCATCAACACACTGGGGATTGGTGTTCAATTGCACCGAATTTCTGTAATTTGCCGCTTTTTTAGCGAAATCTACCGTTTAGCTTACTCATATCCAACCCTAAATCTGTACCGCCAGATGGATTCCTTTTGAACATAAGTAGCTAACTAAGAATGCTGGATGAAATGCGAAGGATGAAAATGCCTAGTTCTAGGCGAATCTGTTGTTTTTTTCATCCTTCACCCTGACTTCCTACAACCAACGGGCGGCATCTTTGGCGTGGTAGGTAAGAATCAAATCGGCTCCAGCTCGCTTGAAGCTGGTTAAAGTTTCCATCACGACTCGCTGTTCGTCAATCCAGCCATTGAGGGCGGCGGCTTTCACCATCGCATATTCGCCGGAGACATTGTAAGCGGCTACCGGCAAGTTGCTGGCTTCTTTCACCCGCCAAATGATGTCCATATAGGCAAGTGCCGGTTTCACCATCAGCATATCCGCCCCTTCTGCAATATCGAGTTCGATTTCTTTGAGGGCTTCGCGGGCATTACCGGGGTCCATCTGGTAAGTTCTGCGATCGCCAAACTGCGGTGTTGAATCAGCCGCATCGCGGAAAGGGCCATAATAAGCCGAAGCATATTTGGCAGCGTAAGAAAGAATCGGTGTATCGTGGAATCCCGCTGCATCCAATCCTTCCCGAATCGCCTGCACAAAACCGTCCATCATCCCAGATGGAGCGATAATATCAGCGCCAGCCTTAGCTTGAGAGACTGCTGTTTTCTTGAGCAATTCCAGCGTTGGGTCATTCAATACCCGTCCCGTCAAGTCGCCCACTTCCAAATAACCACAGTGACCGTGACTGGTATATTCGCACAAGCAAGTATCGGCAATGACCACTAAATCCGGCACCGCTTCTTTCACTGCGGTGGCAGCTTTTTGGACAATTCCGCAATCGTGCCACGCACCTGTAGCATCTACATCCTTATCTGCGGGAATGCCAAAAAGAATGATCGCGGGAATGCCGAGGTCATAGACTTCTTTTGCCTCTTCCACAATTTTGTCTACCGACAGTTGGTAGACCCCTGGCATCGATTTCACTTCCTTAGCAATGCCCTCTCCCGGTACAGCAAACAGAGGGTAGATTAGGTCACTCGTGGCAAGAACCGTTTCACGCACCATCCGGCGCAGCTGGGTTGAGGTACGAAGGCGGCGAGGGCGATGAATGGGAAACATGGCGTTAGTGTAGTGAATAGTTGTTAGTAACTAAAGCGGTCTAAAAAAGTAACAATTTGTCACATTGAGCC
>NZ_JACJOQ010000143.1:0-8898 GCF_014695635.1 Coleofasciculus sp. FACHB-712
TCGGGGCGAGCGATCGCAGCTCGAATTGTAAAAGCAGCCGTGAGAGAAGATGCCACGACGGGTACTGGCTCGTTACAAGTCTGCTCGATGAACTCAATAATTGTGTTGATGTAGTCATCTATCTGGTAATTGCGTGCGGGGTGGTCAGACCGACCCCAACCAATTAGGTCGGGTGCAATCACTCGATAATCGGTTGCAAAAGCTGGATAGACTTTCGACCATTCGTAGGCGGATGACCCACCACCAAAGCCATGTAGGAAAACCAACGTGGGCAGATTCTCTGACATGGCTGCATCCGCCGAGCGCCAAGGTGCCCCCTTGGGGGTGTAGTACACCACTCTTCCCAAGGAAGTGACAATCGATTGCATCTCAAAGCCGGGTGGCTGAATCATGAATAAACCTCATTGTTATCGCCACGAGCGCTCATTGTCGCGAATTGTTGAGTGTTAGAACGTCTGACTACTGGTTGATTCCTAACACCCAGTTTCAATCGGCGATGCTCAGTTGAGCTGGTGACTGATACTATTTTAGATTTTTGCTTTAGACTTTGAACGATGAAACGCTTGCATATAGGTGGTTTCAGAATTTCTCATCGGGTAGCGTCAGACCAAACGATCTAGCAGCAAATGCGCCCAGCCTACCTGGAGCAACGATCCTGTAATTTATCCGCAATTTAAAGGAACGATAAAACAACCGTCTTGAAATTAAAGATTTTGCAAATAGTTATCCCTAAAGGCAGATGTAAATTAAGGTAAAAATACATCAGCCGGTTGATAAGACTTTCCGCTATGCCAATCCAGCCGCTGGTTTTTTTCCGCCAAATTAGAAAAAATCAGAGATAATCCAAACGGTAGGGGGTGAAACCCCTCACCGGGTTTTTGCGTATTTAAGTAACAGGGTGTGTGCGATCGCGATGGCAATCGGTCATCAGCCAATGTTGATGACTGGAACATTTCTTCTAAAACTTCCCTCACAAGAAATTAAAAATGCGGAATTTTTTGCCTGAGGGAAGAAGCATTACTCGGAATCAGATCGTAAAAGACGCCCCATAAGTCAAGGAGGCTGAATGAACAGAGGGGGGATTAGTAGCTTCAGGTCGTCACTCCCAAGTGATAGCTCCGTCAAGTCTGGAGATATCTGCGTCGGAGTAATAAACGGCGATCCAGTTCTTGAAAAAGTACATTCACAGAATGTTATGGCAAAGCAATGCAGTCTTCCGTGGGATGAAATCAGCGACTTTAACGCATCCGCATCCGCACCAACAATTGAGTCGCTCAGTGGGTCCACCGTTGTCGCTTCTCCTAGCGAGGAGCCGGCTAGCGCTGACTCCGGCTTCCCCTTACATAAGGGAACCTGCGTTCGCCTCAACATGGAAGACTTGAAATGCTTTGACGTGGTGGAGCGCCAGTTTCAGCAATGGGGTCTCACGTTTAGAAATGCGATCGCTCTCCATCCCTCCAACCCCGCTTTCCCCCCTCGATCTGGCACCACCGTCCTCATGGGTGCCCCTAAAAACGGCTTGATAGAAATTTCCTTTGAGTTTCCGGTTCGCTTTGTCAGCGGCTTTGTCACCAGTTCTCAGCGAACAATTTTATCTGCCTACGACCAGCAAAACCAACTCCTGGGACGCTCGGAGTTAACAGAGCCAAATCTAGCCGGAACGAATTCCAATATTCCTCCGAACAGTCAGCTGAGCGTCGCAGTACCAAATATCTATCGGATCACCTTCTACGCTTTTGATGGCTGTCTGACCGTCGATGACTTGAGCTTTGGTTTGTGAGCGGTCATCGGTCATTGGTTCGTAGTCATTGGTCAACTTGGTAAAACAAAGGACGAATGACTACGGGCTACGAGCTTAGGACTAAAAGGTATTACGATAGTTAACTCGTTAGGTATAATCTATCTGACTTAAGCAGGAAACTTTCGTGGCACAGGCGTCGTCTTGGCGACAACAACTCGTAAACCAGATCCAATTGGCTCTGTCGCAGAAACAATTAAAAATGCCAGTCCTCAAGCTGTTTCCCCGGCACCCAGATCAGGGATCGGGCAGCTGGCTGGTGGTGAGCGCCGTTGTGGTGGTGATGCTGTTCTGGAACTGGAAGCTCCTACTGGCTACCGGCGCTGGTGTGTTGGTAATGTTGCTGGTTTACCTGATGCAGGAGTGGGACTGGCAAGTACACTGGTCGAGCCTGCAACGGTTTTTTAGTGGTTCCAACCGGCAATTAACGCTTGCCGTTGGCAGTGGCGGCATTGCCAGCCTCAGCACCTATATGGCAGTTTCCATCTGGGTAGACTCTGACAGTCCCTGGATTGCTGCTGGTGCAATTCTTCAAGGTCTGGGCACTCTGGCAACCCTAATCCTGTTGGTCTGGCAAATTATTAGCCGTCAACTGAATCGGGATGAAGCTAACCTGAACCATTGGTTAACGGAGCTGACGCAGGTAGACCCCCTGAAGCGTCTGATTGCGGTTCGCCGACTTTGTGCCTTAGTCACAGAGGCTCGGTTAGAGCGGGAGCATCGACGTAGTGTTGCCGAATACTTTCGGCTGATGCTGAATCAAGAACCGGAAGCAGCGATCCGAGATGCGGTTCTCGATGGTCTGCAAGCATTGGAGAGTAACCAGCCGTTAATTAAGGGTAGTCAACCGTTAAAGACGCCTGTTGTTTTGAAGCGCTCTGTGGCTAAAGTCCGCAGGAAGAATTAAGCAGGGGGGCAGAGGAGCCGAGAGACAGGGAAGAAGCGATCGCCCCCGCTTAATTTTTGCTTTTTAATATCTCTTTTTAATTCTCAAACTTGGGTTCCGCTTTCTCCACAGAGGAATCATTGACTCCTAGCGTCAGCTCTAAAGGCGTTTGGGAAGGATATGCCTTGACAACCTCTCGATAAACATCGTAATTCGTCGGCAAGGCAACACTCTGCCCGTTGCTGCGATAAGTAATTTGGTAATTCACATCTCGCAAAATCTCTGGCTGGCTTGCCTTTTCGGCAGGTTGCAGCCGCTGTTCAATTTCATCAAGCGTGGGTCGTGGTGGCAGTGCAGACCACCAAAGTTCCCGTTCGTCGGGGCCAATTACCGCGCCTTCTGGCTTCTCCCCATTGCGGTTGAGTAAGGAAGTAGAGCCAAAAGTTTCGATTCGCTCTTGATTGCGACCCGGATTAGTCGAGTAACCGACTTTCCAGGTTAAAGTTGTCCGGGCGGTTGCTTCATACTGGTTAGTGGTTACGGTGCTGCACCCAGAGAGAGCAAATAAAAGAGAAGCTCCCGCCAGTATGGCAAAACATGGTCTTTGTTGTTTAAATTGACCTTTGAGACTCACCGTCTGTTGACACCCATTAGAAAAACGACATCAAAGAGCAAATGCAGCTAGCTCCGCTATTTCCTATTGTGTACCGAATTCTTCAGCCTGCCTTTCCCCGTTGTCTGTGGTCGGGTACTGGAAATTCACGAGCGATCGCTCTCACGTTTGATGATGGCCCCCATCCCCAATACACTCCCGAACTCTTGAAAGTGCTAGACCACTACGGCATACCCGCCAGTTTTTTTTGGCTGGGTGTTTGCGTTAACCGCGCACCAGCGACTGCCAAAGAAGTCTACCGGCGGGGTCACTGGCTTGGGCTACATGGGTACGATCATCGCGCTTTTCCCAAGCTGAGTCCAGCTGACCTCAAACAAAGTATGGAACAGACACAGCAGGCGATCCAACACGCCTGTCAACTCGATCCACGATTTATTCGTGACGTTCGACCCCCCAATGGTTTGTTTACACCCCAGACCTTAGATTTATTGCAGCAGTGGAACTATCGACCTGTCATGTGGAGCGTGGTGCCGGAAGACTGGGTACAGCCTGGGGTTAGCGTCGTCGTACAGCGAGTTTTGCGGCAAGTCCAAAATGGTTCGGTCATTGTTTTGCATGATGGCTATTATGGAGGTCAAGATGTGGCTGAAACGACCGCCCAGTTAGTGCCTAAACTATTGCAGCAAGGATATCAATTTGTTACCATCGATGCGCTGTGGCAGCAAAGTCAGTTGACCTCTTTAACCTAAATACGAAATATATTGATGTTTTCTCTGTCACATTTTGGCTCTTGTTGATTAGAATGACGGAATAGAATTCAGCCATTTGTCGCAACCCATCGCCCATCAAGCGTCAGTAGGATAGAGTTGCATTTAAGCAAAATGCGAAATCAAGCAATATTTTCTCTATTTTTGCCTAAACGTTCATTACTGCTTAGTGCTACTCTCCCCAAACCTTTGACGCTTAACTATAGGCTATTTATAGAAAGACAGCGCTCAACTGGCTGGAGGCATCACCAAATCAACCAGCGAGTGTTGCTGGTAAATCCTGTACAAGCTAGTTGAAGGAGATGAGATCGGAGTGGGTGTATCAATTCCAATCGGATTATCCATTGGGAAAAGCCGCCTTGACATTAACTTCATATTTGAAGGTTTAAATAAACCAAAAGCGTGCAAGTTTTGTGAGAAAGGCTACAATCGGAAAGGTTTTGAACACTACCAGCATTAACACCTATTTCAACGCGGTTATCGAACGCTGGCGTTGCACGCAAGCGCATTCTCTCTTTTCTCTCATTGAGCCAGTCAGCAAGCGTTGAAAGCTGGCAAGGTATAACGACTGGCTAACTTGTTTTGTAGATTAACTAACACCATCTTCTGGTCTTTAACTGAAGGAGCATGAGGAATTCGGCATGACCCAGGCCAACGACGTACTCGAAATCATCACTCCGCCTGAGAGCGAGTTGGATCTCTTAATTGATGAAGACGCGGATCAAGACGACTTTGTAGACGTAACGCCCGATGAAGACGAAGGTAAGCCTGGTAAGGTCAGTAGATCCCGTCGTCGGGTGCAAACGAAAAAGAAACACTACACTGAGGATTCGATTCGTCTCTATTTACAAGAAATTGGTCGGATTCGTCTCTTAAGAGCCGATGAAGAAATTGAACTCGCACGCAAGATAGCCGACTTACTAGAATTAGAGCGTTTGCGCGAGCAACTGATCGAAAATCTGGAGCGGGAACCGCAGGATATAGAGTGGGCTGAG
The DNA here is from genome assembly GCF_014695635.1 of Coleofasciculus sp. FACHB-712. Taxonomy (NCBI): domain Bacteria; kingdom Bacillati; phylum Cyanobacteriota; class Cyanophyceae; order Coleofasciculales; family Coleofasciculaceae; genus Coleofasciculus; species Coleofasciculus sp. FACHB-712. Next base: position 5,060 of record NZ_JACJOQ010000143.1, read on the forward strand.
GGAGTGCTGAAATCTGAGCGAGTCTGGGAACAACTCGCTACTCAGCTAGGGCGAGAACCCCAACAAGAAGAGTGGTCTAAAGAGGTGAAGAAGCGCCTACCAGCGTTCCGACATCGCCTCTATGTAGGTCGCCGCGCTAAAGACAAAATGGTGCAGTCAAACCTGCGTTTGGTGGTTTCGATTGCCAAAAAATATATGAATCGCGGCTTATCCTTCCAAGACTTGATTCAGGAAGGCAGTCTAGGCTTGATTCGAGCCGCTGAAAAATTTGACCACGAAAAAGGTTACAAATTCTCCACGTATGCGACGTGGTGGATTCGTCAGGCAATTACGAGAGCGATCGCGGATCAATCTCGCACCATTCGACTACCTGTTCACCTGTACGAAACCATTTCTCGGATCAAAAAAACTACCAAGCTTCTATCCCAAGAAATGGGTCGCAAACCCACTGAAGAAGAAATCGCTACTCGCATGGAAATGACCATCGAGAAACTGCGATTCATTGCTAAATCAGCTCAGTTACCCATTTCTCTAGAAACTCCCATCGGTAAAGAAGAAGACTCCCGTCTGGGTGACTTCATCGAAGCAGATGGTGAAACCCCCGAAGATCAAGTTTCTAAAAACCTCCTCCGGGAAGATCTAGAAAGCGTCCTCGACACCCTCAGCCCCCGCGAACGGGATGTGCTGCGTCTGCGCTACGGTTTGGATGATGGACGCATGAAAACTCTTGAAGAAATCGGTCAAATCTTCAACGTTACCCGCGAACGGATTCGTCAAATTGAAGCGAAAGCTCTCCGCAAGTTGCGGCATCCCAATCGCAACAGTATTCTCAAAGAATACATTCGCTAGACAATCCTTTTTAGCGAGATAAATAATAGTAGGGGCGGGTTTCTTTACCTGCCCCTACTATTATTTGGGAAACAAAAAACTGGGAGTTCCTAGATAAACTCCCAGCGAGCTTTTGAAATTGACCAAATTTATAAAATTGAAATATATTACATCAGACCCCAGAAGTGAAGCACGCCTTGACCTGTGGTGAGTTCAATCATCATGGCAATGAAAAAGCCGATCGTGGCAAAACGCCCATTCCAATTTTCAGCTTGGGGCGTAAAGCCAATCTTGGTTGCATCGTTGCAGTCTTGAGTTTGCATAGTCTTAACTCCATAAAATAAACTTTTGTTACCATCTGTACAAGAATGTAACTAAAGAATTGTAAACGCGCAGCAATCTGCTTCGCGAGGCAGATGAATTTTAGCTTTGGTGCGAAAATAAAAAGCACTTGGGCTGGATTTCTGACACTCTCTTCGTTTTGCCAGGGACGACCCCCAGCACCCCTCTCTTTAGGAGAATGATATGTTGCTAAACGCCTCACAACCGCTAAGCGATCGCCTAGACGATTACTACCACCAGATCAAGGCTGTCATTCTCAACCGTCAAAATCCGATTACGGGTCTGTTGCCCGCCAGTACTGCAATTAACGCCCACGGCGACTACACCGATGCCTGGGTACGCGACAACGTTTACAGCATTCTCGCCGTTTGGGGGCTGGCGCTGGCTTACCGCAAAGTCGATGAAGATAAGGGGCGCACCTACGAGCTAGAACAAAGCGTCGTCAAGCTGATGCGGGGGCTATTGTTTTGCATGATGAGACAGAGCCACAAAGTCGAGCAATTCAAACAAAGCCAATCCCTCCTAGACTGCCTGCACGCCAAATACAACACCAGCAGCGGTGATGTTGTAGTCGGCGATGATGCTTGGGGACACTTGCAGTTAGATGCGACTTCGCTGTTTCTGCTGATGCTGGCTCAGATGACGGCATCGGGGTTACATATCATCTACGCCATTGACGAAGTCAACTTTGTCCAAAATCTGGTCTATTACATTGGCAGAACTTACAGAACCCCCGATTATGGCATTTGGGAGCGGGGAAATAAGATAAACCGGGGGAATCCAGAACTAAATGCCAGTTCGGTCGGGATGGCAAAAGCCGCTTTAGAAGCAATAAGCGGACTGGATTTATTCGGAGTGCGCGGTTCTCAGGCTTCTGTAATTCATGTGCTGCCGGATGAAATTGCTCGCGCTCGTATGACCCTGAAATCCCTGTTACCAAGGGAATCTAGCTCCAAAGAAGTGGATGCGGCTAGCTTGAGCGTCATTAGTTTCCCAGCCTTTGCGGTGGAAAATATGGAGCTGATGGAACGCACCCGGCAGAAAATCATCGACAAATTGGAGGGACGCTACGGGTGCAAACGCTTTTTGCGAGATGGACACCAAACTGTTTTGGAAGATACCAGCCGCTTGCACTACGAACCTTGGGAATTGCAGCAATTTGAGCATATTGAGTGCGAATGGCCTTTATTTTTCACCTACCTGGTTCTGGATGGCTTGTTTCGAGGAGACATGGAACAAGTTAAGGACTATCAAGAGTGCCTGGAGTTTCTGCTGATTGAGCAGGACGGTTTGCGGCTGCTACCGGAGCTTTATTATGTCTCGGCGGAAAAGATTGAGGCGGAGAGACAGAACCCCCACACCCAACCGCGCCTGCCGAATGAAAATATCCCCTTGGTGTGGGCGCAAAGCTTGTACCTGCTAGGAGAAATGCTGAGTGAAAAGTTAATCGCGGTGGGAGATATTGACCCGCTGGGACGGCACCTGAGTGTGGGTCGGGAAGGAAACCCGATGGTACAAATTGCGCTGCTGGCAGAAGATGAAAAGTTACAGGCTGAATTAGCAGTCCACGGCATTGCAACGCAGACGCCGCAACAACTGGAGCCGATTCAGGTGCGTCAAGCAACAGAACTCTCAGCGGTTTATACCCAAATTGGGCGGAACGACAAGCTGGGACTCACGGGCAGGCCCGTGCGCCGGTTGCGGACTTTAACAACATCGAGGATTTTTCGTATTCGCAGCGAGACGATTGTCTTCTTACCGTCATTTTTGGATCAACAGCAGTTTTACCTGACCCTTGACTACCATTTCTTAGTTGCTGAAATTCAGAGCGAACTTGCTTATATTCAGCGCAATTGGTTTGAGCTAGGGCGTCCTACGATGACGTTGTTGCTGACCCACGCAATGCTGGAAACCGGCTCAGAGGCGCTTCTAGAACTGATGCAGGAGCTAAAAGATGGTTTATGCAATGGGGTTCGAGTGAAATTGGGGCGGCTGAATCAGCTGATGCTGACATCTGGGACACAACGAATTGATTTTCTACACGACTTTGAGTTTACCCAATCGCCGGTTCAAGATGCCGCGACACGACGGTACTACCTGACCAGCCATCCCGATAAAAATTGGCCGCTGGGTAATACTCAAGAATTTATGCTGGAGTGCGAAACCAATTTGGGGTTATTGCTCTCTAGCCTGCGGGAGTCGGAAAACATCTACGAACAAATCGAGTTGTTGCATACCTTGGTGCGGTTGCAGGGATTGGATTTTGATACCGGCTTTGGAGGTCCAGGACAGCGAGTGACAGTGGCGGATTTGCTGGATGAAGTTTACACCAAGGCAGGCACCAGCGAAGCGTCCCCCCACTGGACGGTGGTACGTCATGCCGCTGGGTTACTGAATAAGGTTGATATTGGCTTATCGGATGCGGTGACGGATATCCTGGTGCGGGGCAAGCAGATTACGGTGGGCAAGGCGTATACTGAGGCGTCGCTGATGGCACGCCCGATGTCTTATACAGAAATTATGGACAAGATCCGCGAGTTCTGTGGGGAGGATATTCGCGATCGCGTCTTCACTCAAGAAATCCTAATTTACCTAGGTCTGCTGATCAAGGGGGAACCTCAGCTATTTGATGGTTTGCTGACGCTGCGGGTGGGATATTTGATCCTGCT
>NZ_JACJOQ010000144.1:0-1946 GCF_014695635.1 Coleofasciculus sp. FACHB-712
GCAATGCAATCTCGCCTGCATCAATTTTTTGAGCATTCCCAGCAGTTTCCAGAAAATCTAGAAATCCATCTATTCCATAGCGGTGTTGAGCTTTTACCGAACTATAACCCCTGGGTGGGTCGGCGTTTCCAGAAAATTTTGATCCAGCGTGGGGTTGAGTTGCATTTAGGGGAAAAGGTGTGTGAAGTTCAACCGCACAAGGTTATTTGTGAGTCTGGTTTAGTGGTTGAATGCGCTAGCGAGGGGACTCCTGCTGAGTGTCGCGTTTTTTGGGTAACACAAGCATCGGCACCTCGTTGGCTGCAAGCCTCTGGATTGGCTACCGATACTAAAGGCTTTATCCAGGTAGATGATACTTTGCGATCGCTCTCTCATCCCCAAGTATTTGCCGCAGGTGATATTGCCACGATGATTCATCATCCCCGTCCGAAAGCGGGAGTTTTTGCTGTGCGTCAGGGGAAGCCACTGTTTAACAACCTGCGGCGGACGTTACTGGGGAAGCCACTAAAACCGTACAAGCCGCAGAAACAATATCTTAGTTTAATTGGTACAGGGGATGGTCAGGCGATCGCTTCTTGGGGCGCTTTCGGCTGCGAATCCCGCTTGTTTTGGCACTGGAAAGATCGCATCGACCTCCAATTTATGGCACGCTTCCACAACTTGCCGGAAATGTCAGCCGTTACCCAACAACCAATCCCCAAACCTCAATCCCCAACCCCTAACCCGCCAATGCGTTGCGCTGGTTGCGGTTCTAAAGTCGGTAGTACAACATTAGAACGAGTCCTACTCCGGATTAAATTAGAACACCCTGAAGTTGGTAATCGTGAAGATATTTTAATTGGACTTGATGCACCAGATGATGCTGCCGTAGTCAAGGTGCCAGTAGATCAAGTGATGGTTCATACCCTAGACTATTTCCGAAGTCTAATTAATGACCCGTTTATCTTTGCTCAAATTAGCGCTAATCATTGCTTAAGCGATATTTTTGCAATGGGTGCTACTCCTCAGAGTGCGCTGGCAATTGCCACTATTCCCTACGCCTGGGAAGAAAAGCAGGAGGAAACCCTTTATCAACTGTTATCGGGTGCTGCTAAAGTGCTGCAACAGTCGCAAACACCCCTGGTAGGCGGACACACCACAGAAGGAGCAGAACTAACTTTTGGTTTATCCTGTAACGGCTTAGCCTATCCCAATCAGCTGCTACGAAAAGGAGGTATGAAGCCGGGGCAAGTGCTAATTTTGACCAAAGCGCTAGGAACGGGAACTCTATTTGCTGCGCAGATGCGCTTGCAAGCAAAAGGTCGGTGGATTGATGATGCAGTCCACTCGATGCTGCTGTCAAATCAAGCAGCCGCTAAGTGTTTATTAAAACATGGAGTTACTGCCTGTACGGATATTACAGGATTTGGATTGCTGGGGCATTTACTGGAAATGATCCAAGCATCTCAGGTGGCGGTGGAGTTCAATTTAGAAGCTATCCCAGTTCTAGAAGGTGCCTTGGAAACGCTGCAAATGGGAATTGTGAGTTCTTTACACCCGCAGAATTTACGGGCATCCCGCCAGATTAGCAATTTATCAGCAGTTAGCGATCGCGCTACTTACCCTCTTCTATTCGATCCCCAAACTTCTGGCGGACTCTTAGCTGCGATTCCAGATGAACGCGCTGATGCTTGTGTCGCCTCACTCAAAACTTTGGGATATACCTACAGCCAAATAATTGGTCGCGTGACGCCACCAAATCAAGGCGTTCAGCCCATCTCACTAATTGTCTGAATTCAACGGAGAGGAGAGGATTTGAACCTCCGGTGACGTTGCCGCCACAACTGATTTCGAGTCAGTCGCATTCAACCACTCTGCCACCTCTCCAAGCGCTATCTTTATTAACCTTTGGTTAATAACTCAGCATTATCAGTATATACCAAATTCCGCCAATCTCTTCTGCCCAA
>NZ_JACJOQ010000145.1:0-10893 GCF_014695635.1 Coleofasciculus sp. FACHB-712
ACTTCTGTCGTTGCCAAGACACTGTCAACGGCTGGGCTTTGCTGAATTAACCGAGTTGTCTGCTGTACAACTTTTTTAGTATCTTCCAGCGTCGAACCGGGAGGGAGTTGCACCGCAACTTCCGAGAAACCAATGTCACCGTTATCAAATAAACCTTTAGGAATAAACGGGACTAGCGCCAAACTGCCCAGGAAAAATGCCAGAGCGATCGCCATCGTTGTCAGGCGATGCCGCAAAGCCCACTTCAGCACAAAGCGATACGGTTGAAATCGATTTTTTTTCCGGCTGTTAGCGCCGTTCCCGTTCCCATTTCCGGGTGCGTGATTGGCGGGTGAAGTCTTCTTCGGTTTGAGCAAATAAGCGCCCATCATCGGGGTAATCGTCCGCGCCACCAGAGTAGAGAAGATTGTCGAGACAGCAACCGTCACCCCAAACGGCTGGAAAAACTGCCCCGGAATGCCACCCATAAACGCCACTGGCAAAAACACCGCGATAATCGTCGCCGCGCTCGCCAGCACAGCCAAACCCACCTCCGCGGAAGAATCTAAAGCCGCTTGGAAGGGCGTTTTGCCCATATCCATGTGGCGATCCATATTCTCAATTTCAACAACGGCATCATCCACCAAGTTCCCCACCGCCAGCGCCAATGCCAGCAAAGTCATGTTGTTGAGGGTGTAACCCAGCAAATATTGCACGGCAAAGGTAGGCAGCATGGATAACGGCAGTGCCACGGCAGTAATCAACGTGGCACGCCAGTTCCGCAAAAAGATTAGAATCGTCAGCACTGCCAGCAGGGACGCTTGGATCAAGTCATCAATGGTGCCATCGTAGGATTCGCGGATAAAGTCAGCGCGAGTAAAGATGAGTTTTAGCTGGACATCCGACCCCAGGGTTTTTTGCAGTTCTTCTACTTTCTGGCGTACCCCTTCTTCCACCGTCACCAGAGTGCTGCCAGTGCTACGCAAGACGGAAAAAGACACGACGGGTTGATTATTCAGCAGTGCCGCCTGCCGGGGGTCAGAAGAGCCATCGCGGATTTCTCCCAAAGCGGATAAGGGCACCGAACCCCCGCCCGGAAGGATAATCTCATAGTTTTGCAACGCCTGGACATTCGGCGCACTGCCTAAGGTGCGAATGCTTTGTTCGCTCCCGCCTAACTCCGCTCGTCCGCCGGGTAAATTGACGTTGAGGGCGCGGATTTGGTCGTTGACTTGAGTCGCTGTAATGCCCAGAGCTTTCAGACGATCGGGATCGAGATTGACGCGAATTTCGCGGTCAACACCGCCAACCCGCTTGATTTGAGCGACTCCCTCCACCGATAGCAGGGCGCGGCTAATCGTTTCGTCAACCAGATTACTTAATTCTTCTACCGATTTTTGCTTAGAAATGACGGCGTAGTTCATAATCGGCCCACCGGAGAACTCCAGCCGTTGCACGATCGGTTCGTTGATGTCTGCGGGTAAACTTTGGCGAATTTGGGCGACCGCATTGCGGACATCATTCGTCGCGCGATCGCTATCTGTCCCCAATACAAAATTAACGACGGTGGTAGAGACGCCGTCGTTAACTGTTGAATTTAATTGGTCTATATTTCCCAGACCCGCGACAGCATCTTCAATCGGTTTCGTCACCTGAGATTCTAGTTCCGCTGGTCCCGCTCCTGCCTGGGTGACGGTAATCGAAACCGTTGGTAGATCGATATTTGGGTTGATATCAATGCCCAAACCTGTAAAAGAAAACCAACCTACCACGGTCAAAATCAAAAATAAGACCAGGGTAGGGACGGGTTTGCGAATTGACCAGCCGGAAATGTTCATAAAAGGCGAATTGAAAGATTAAAAGATTGCTGATTGCTCGTGGCTAATCGCCGATTATCCTTCGCGATTAGCCATTGGCTATTGACTATTGATGACTCGAACTTTGTCGCCTTCTTTGAGATACCCGGCACCGGCAACGACGACGCGATCGCCTGGTTTTAACCCGCTCTTAATCTCCCTTGTGTCCCCGCTCGCCACTTCTCCTAGTTCTACCTTCCGAGCTTGAACCGTGTCTTCACCCGATAGCAGGAATACAATTGCACTACCATCCGGCTGAGGGAGTATCGCCTTGGCAGGTACCGTTACCCCGGTCGTGGTAGTAGTCGTAATTGCGGCACGGGCAAACATCCCCGGTCGTAAAGACAAGCTTTCCCCGCGCGAAGGCTGGGGCAGGTCAATCGTGACGGTTGCTTCACGCCTTTGCGCGTTCACCAGGGGTGCGATTTCTCTGACTCGCCCCTGCAAGCGAACCCGGCTATCGTTATCCGAGGTAATCGTGGCGGGTGCCCCAATTTTTACTTGCGGCAGTTGGATAGCAGGAAGTTGTGCCTCCAATTCCAGTTGTCCGTTGCGGATGATCGAAAAGAGCGGTTTACTGCCAGAAGTGACATCCCCAATCCGGGCTATTTGCTGAATTTCATCATCTACTTTTGGTCTGGTAACAATGCCTCTAGCCGGAGCGCGAACCTGGGTTTGTCCCAGCTGAGTTTGCAGTTGTTGCAGATTTGCCGCACTGCTCCTGACCTCAGCTTCAGCACTATTGATATTCGCTTGGGCAAGGCGAACCTCTTCTCTCGCGGTTGCGGCAGTGGTGGCGCGAGCATCTAGCTCTTGACGACTAATCGCCCCTGCCTGAGCCAGTTGCTGATAACGCTGGAGATTTCGTTGGGCTTCGGCAAGGGTGGCTCGGCTTTGCGCTAAAGCGGCTTGTCTTTGCCGGACAGCAGCTTGGCTCGATTCTAGCTGTGCCTTTCCCCGATCGAGTTGCGCTTGTAGGACGGAATTATCCAGAACTGCCATTACCTGTCCGGCTTCTACGGTTTGCCCCTCGTCCACCAAAACTCTCTGGATTTGTAAGCCGGTTGTCTGGGACAAAACGGGGATGAGTTCGCGGGCTTCTACTGTGCCGCTGGTTGTCAGAGTGCGGGCAACTTCGGCGGATTGGGCGACAGTTGCGGTGACACTTTGGCTGGGTGGTGCTGCCTGTTGCGTGGCATCTGGCTTCTTCGCAGTCTTAGGCTGTGAAAGCAGTTTCATTCCGCCTGCGGTGAGGGCGATGCCTAGCCCTAAGCCAAGCGCCACACCCTTCCAACCAGACAGACCTCTTTTTTTGCGGCTCCGCTTCCAGCCGTCGTCAGAGGATTCTTCGTCACCGTCCCAGGTTTCATCTAATTCATCTAATTCATTAACTTCTATCTTTTTTGGGGCTTCGTCCATCACCGCGCTCCCTCCACGCTTTCACCTTACTGGCGGCAACCTTTTGCAAAGAAATGTTGCAAGGGCTACTTTAACTATGATGCAAAATTTCTGGTAAAAGATGCGATCGCAATGTGACGCTAGGAACCCAGACTTGCGGTAGAGTTCTCAATAAAAGACCCTTGGCTTAGCAACAAGAACGACCTGATGAAAGCAGTTTTGATGACAGCATCTGGCGCACCGGAAGTCTTGCAACTTCAGGAAGTCCCAAACCCGACGATTGAACAAGGCACAGAAATCCTCGTCCGTCTTTGGGCGGCGGGAATCAACCCGATTGACACTAAATTGCGGCAGCGGGGCACCTTCTACCCAGACCAAATGCCCGCTATTTTAGGCTGTGATGGGGCGGGAGTCGTGGAAGCAGTCGGTTCTGGCGTCCAGCGGTTTAAGGTTGGCGATGAAGTGTATTTCTGTGCAGGTGGACTGGGGGCAAAGCTGGGAAATTATGCTCAAATGGCGGTTGTTGATGAGCGATTTGTCGCCAAGAAACCCACCTCTATAAGCTTTGCGGAAGCCGCTGCTGCCCCTCTGGTTCTGATTACCGCTTGGGAAGCCCTATTTGAACGAGGGCGGCTAGAACCCAAGGAACGGGTGCTGATTCACGCGGGTGCTGGCGGTGTCGGTCACGTCGCCATTCAACTGGCGAAGCTGAAAGGTGCGGAAGTTTGTACCACCGTTAGTTCTCAGGACAAGGCTGATTTTGTCCGCGAATTAGGTGCCGATGAGGTAATTTTTTATCAGCAAACTGACTTTGTCCAGGCGGTTCTAGATTGGACTGGAGGAGAGGGCGTAGACTTAGCCTTTGATACGGTGGGCGGGGAAACCTTCTATAAAACGTTTCCCGCCGTGCGGGTTTATAGCGATCTGGTGACGATTCTGGAGCCAGACCCCGCTTACTCTAATTGGAAGATTGCGCGATCGCGCAATCTCCGGATTAGCTTTGAATTGATGCTAACCCCTGCATTGCAAGGACTTCTGGAAGCTCAACAGCATCACGCAGAAATTTTAGAACAGTGTGCAACCTGGATTGATGAAGGTTCGCTGAAAATTCACCTAGCTAAAACCTTCCCCCTCGAAGCCGCCGCCGCCGCCCACCAACTGTTAGAAGCCGGATCGATTACAGGTAAAATCGCCTTGCTGATCGAGGGTGAATAAAACTAACCAGCGATCAACCCTCATTGCGTGGCTTCATTAGCTGCAAAAGTGCTGTCAAAGCCTTGTCTTCCGAAGCATTGACCCGGCGATCGAGCAAGGCAATGCTGACCGCTTTGGGAAGCGCGATCGCAGCAATATCTGGATCGAGTCCTTCCAGCAATTGCTCAAGCGACTGGGGCACTTTCAATGCCGATCTGACACCCAGCAGCATGGGTTCTTCTAAACCGAGTGCCTGAAGCTGACGAGACCAAACCTCCCAGCTGATCCTGACTTCCGGTTCCGCCGCCTGAATCAAATAAGCCAGCAACCGCTGTAGCTTACTTTGTTGCTGGGGCGTTAGCTGAGGCTGGGAATCCTCCGCTGGCTTTGCATCGGTTTCTTGATTAAGGTTGTGGACAATTTGCTGCCAGTCTTGCTTGTCGCACCCTTCTGGTTGGTCTACTGTCAGCGAAATGCTAATTTTTTGGTCTGAACCGGCATTGAGGTGCGTGACTTGGGCACGTACACCGAGAAAGCCCAGCCACTGGGCAATCGTCCCAATCAGTGTGGAACGAGTTGCCTGACAGCTAGCGAGTAACCGGATTTGAGTGCGAACCATTGGGCGCACGATTTGCGAAAGCATAGTTTACAAAATTGCCTCGATTATTATCTGGTTATTAACGCTTCATCTGCATTGGGTGCTGTTACCAATCAGACTTTTCTCACCTTACATTTTGCACCGGGAAACTTCTTCCCTACAGGTGTAGGTTTTTGACGATTTGGGAGCGTTAAATATTCAAAACTTACCCTTACAAGGAGGAGTTGGGGGAGAGGTTCGCGGATTTCTGGCGAAACAGATGAGTATGTTCAGGATCGTACAGACGCGAACGACGTTTCGCTGTCGCCAAAGACTCTGGCGTATTTTCCACCGTCCCCAAGGCGGGACTAATCACATAAAGCGTCGTCCGAATCAAATTTTCCTGCTGCGTCACAGCTGCCATTTGATCCAAAGGAACCAGGAAGATTTTCTCATCAGGCCAACCGACTCGAAAGCAAATCGCCACAGGTGTATCGGCGGGGTAGTGCTGCATCAGTTTCGCTTGCGCGTCTTCGACGTGACGCGCCGCTAGATAAAGGCATAAACTTGCCTGATGCGCTGCTAGGGAGGCTAATTCTTCTCGTTCCGGCACCGCTGAAGCGCGTCCGCTAATCCGGGTGAGGATAATCGTCTGTACCAGTCCTGGCACCGTTAGCTCAACTTTGAGCTTGGCGGCGGCTGCCTGGAAAGCACTGATGCCGGGGACAATTTCAAAAGGAATGTCAGCCTCTGCCAAGGCTTGCATTTGCTCAAAGACAGCACCGTAGAGGCTGGGGTCGCCAGAGTGGAGGCGGATCACAGATTTATGCGATCGCACTCGTTCAATCATCACTGGCAGAATTTCTTCGAGGGTTTTATTCCCGGTGCGAATAATTTCCGCATCCGCACGCACCCCCTGCAAAATTTGCACCGGCACCAGAGAATCGGCAAATAAGATTACATCCGCAACCGCGAGTAGTTTCTGCGCCTTAACCGTCAATAAATCTGGATCTCCCGGCCCTGCACCGACAATGTAAACGGCTGGTGCCAGGGGAGACAATGATTCGCCAATAAATTTAGTCGCCAATTCAGACAAACCTCTTCTAGAGTGTGTAACTTATCAGTCATCTGTTGATCGTTCTGCAATTTTGTCAAAATTGCAGATTGCTTCTGATTCCCGTACAGCGGTAGCTATCTGCGCCTACCGAGTCCAAAAAATTAAATTGATTACGGACACTTTCCGGATTCGTTCCACTTCCCCGGTAATTAAGGAATGGTAGATGCACCCTGGTTTTGCTCTAGAGTTTGACTCTAGAGCATTTTTTTTGGGATTTTTTTGGGAATAATTTCTCCTGAAACCTGGCTTTTTCTACCAATTCACTTGATTAACGCGACACTTCAATTCTTAAAGCCCGATCGGAAAGACGGTTGAGGCATCTGAGGTGTAATCTCGCTCCCGTGAAATGGGAGGATTCATCGTTGGGTGTTCTCGCTGGAAGCATTCTCATGACTAGAAGCTGACACGACATCTGGCAGAGAACGACGCAACAAATAAACCCAAGCCAAACCCGCCAATCCCAGCGCCATTCCCAGTAAACTGATTGCTTGTGCCATTCGCAACGGCCCCAGCATCAAGCTATCGGTGCGTAACCCCTCAATCCAAACGCGACCGGCGCTATAAGCCACCATGTAAACCAAAAACAGCGTACCTGCCTTGAGACGTGGTCTCTTCAAATCCCGAAAAAACAAGGTCATCAGCAACCCAAACACCATTAAATTCCAAAGAGATTCATAGAGAAAGGTGGGATGGAAGTAGGCAAAATTTTGGTAATCGGGCGGACGGTTCTCGACCGGAATCAACAGTTTCCAAGGCAAATCGGTAGGTGCCCCGAAGGCTTCAGAATTGAAGAAATTGCCCCAACGCCCGATGGCTTGACCCAAAATGACAGAGGGCGCGACTAAATCGGCAAGTTGCCAAAAAGAGATTTTTTGGATTCGGGCAAAAATCAAAGCTGCCAAAGTGCCACCGATGATCGCCCCATGAATGGCAATGCCTCCTTTCCAGATGGCAATGATGTCACCCGGTCTTTGGGCGTATTGTTCCCACTCAAACAAAACATAGTAGAGTCGGGCACTGGGAATCGCCGCTACAACTAGCCAGAGTGCGAAATCGCCCGGTATATCTGGGTTGATGTGACGGCGGGACGCCAGATATCGAGAAAGGGTGACGCCAATTAATACGGCTGAGGCAATTAATAGACCGTACCAGCGAATGGTAAACGGTCCCAGCTCAATGAGGATTGGGCCTGGAGAGGTAAATTCAAATGCCAAAGGCAGAGAGGAAATATCAAGAAGCATCGGCTTTGATTGAGTTCCAGCGTAGCCCGGACAAGACTCGCTGCTAGCACTTCATAGTTTATCGAATGCTTGATTCAAGTCTTGCATAGCAGCAGCTAGATCGCGATCGCTCACACGCCTCTAGCCAATTCTCAGTCCCCTGGTCTCAGTTCCCTGGAAATCTGGACACGCTGACACCCCTTTCCAAGGGCAATCAACATTCAATCAATCAAATTACTGCTGACCCTTGCGAAAAATGTCAAATTGTGAAAGTAAACAAGTTTCACGATCGCAAGCAGCAAGATTAAGACAAATAGCGGTAGCGAGTACCGATCCGATAGATAGATATTGATATTGCAACTGTACTTATATACGACCGTGATGGCAGCACTCGCGGAACCATCACGCTGAGATCGAACAGAGATGACTGAAGACCGAATTACTCAAAATCTTATCGTTGAAAATCGTAATCTGCGCCTAAATCAGCGTTCATCTATGCACCTGCCGCGCAGCCTGAGTGCCTTAGAAACTTGGGGTTTTGGGTTCACAGGTCATCTAGCCTGGATTGGCACAGCCCCGCTAATTCATGCAGCATTAGGATCATCTGCCATCTTTGTGTGGTTGCCCGCAGCGATTGTGGGGATGCTGCTGAATCTGCAAGTGAAACGCTTAGGAGAACACTGGCCTGAAATATCGGGAGGAACTCCAAATTACACGACTAAGTTACTCAAAAACTATCCCGGTCTAGCTCGTTATGCGGCGATCGCGTACTTCATCGGCTGGGCAGGATATCTGCCAATCAACCCAATTATCCTGACGAATCTCATCAAGACTAATCTAGAACCTTTAGGGATTGATTGTCCGGAAACGGCTCTGAAAATAGGATTCACGCTGATTGCTTATATTGTCGCGTTCAGCGGCACGCGAGCTTTAGCAATCTTGCACACGTTTTTCATTCTTCCAGCAGTCGGATTCTTATTGGTGTTTTGTCTTCAAGGTCTAGGATGGTTAGCCTTCTCGCCCGCGAGTCCCGGATTTTTTCCTAGCACCTGGTCAACCTTAAACTTTGTGGATTGGGCAAAGTGGTCTTTTTTCGCAATCTACATTGCCTACGCCTGCGAGACAGCCTCCGCATTTGTCGCCGACAGCCGACGCCCTGGAGAAACGCTGCGATTTCTCAGCTTGGCAGCTTGGCTAATGCCGCCGGTCATTCTGGGCGGTTCTTGGGTACTCATGCGCTTGGCAACTGTACCAGACTTGGGCGAAGACACGTTCTTGAACTTTTTCACAGCAGCAAAGCCCTTCTGGGGCGAGTCAGCTTCCTTAATCGTGACCCTCCTGATCGTCTCTAGCTGCCTTCTCGCTTGCGCGACTGCGGTTTCTAATTCTCCCCGCATTTTGTACCAACTTGCCCTAGACGGACACCTTTCACCCGTCTTCGCGGTCGTCTCCCGGCAAGGCGTTCTGCAACCTGCCCTAATATTTTCCCTTGGCATCAGCTTGATCTATTTGCTTTGGGGAGATATTTCTCGAATTGTGGTAGTAACGGGTACTGGCTATCTTGTCGCCATTATGTCAATCCAGCTGGGCTTGTGGTTGCAGCGAGGCAAACCCGAAGTGCGCTGGCCTTGGTGGTCGCTGGGCTTCTTCGCCCTCGAGGTGGTTGTTCTGGTAGTGGGGGGTTTAAGTTGGAGCTGGCAAGATGTGCTAGTTGGGCTGCTGTCTCCGATCGCTGTTTTGGCTTGTGATGCAGCGATTCGTCGGATCGCATTTGAGCCTTTCCACCCAGCCTGGTGGATTGAGCGTTACCGGGTGAAAAGCTTTCAGGTCAAAGATTTTGTTGCCTTTCAGGTGATCGTCCTGATTCTATTGGTTTGTAGTGCGACGGCGATCGCCTGGGTGCTTCGGAACGGGATTGGGCAGATTTCTGGGAATGCCAGTAACAATCTTTTAGTCATTTTGCTGATGACGCTCGCTTTTGTAGCGATCGCAGTTGCCTGCTGGACTAGCTTGCCTCAAGTGGCTGCGATCGCTGAAGCACGAGAACACGCGGAAAATCTTTTTATCACTGCCCTAGACACGGTTCCGGATACCATTCTCGTTTTGGATGAGAGCGGCGCGATTCGTCAAGCCAACCCAGCCGCTGTTGCCCTTTTCGAGATGGACGCTCATCAGCTGATTGGGCGTCGCCTCAACGATTTCCTCTCTGGGTTAGCTGGGTCGCCTGAGATTTGGCAAAGTCGCAGCGAACAGACATTCCGGCAGGATGAAACGAGCTTACGCACGATCGAGGTGACACTCTCCCACCGCTCGAATCGCCAGCTTCAAGAGTATATTGTCATCCTACGGGACATCACGGAGCGCAAGCTCTCCGAAGAAACATTGCAACAATCGGAAGAGACTGCTAGAAAGCAAGCGATCGCTCTAGAACAAACCCTGCGAGACCTGCGGCAAACCCAAGCTCAACTAATTCAAACTGAGAAAATGTCTAGCCTCGGTCAACTCGTTGCGGGTGTTGCCCATGAGATTAATAACCCTGTCAACTTCATCTACGGAAATCTGACCCATGTGGGTAACTACACTCAGGATCTTCTCGGTTTAGTTAACTTTTACCAGCAGGGTTATTCCTACACTGATCCAAACATTCAAGGCTTGGTTGAAGAGATCGATCTTGATTTTCTAATTGAGGATTTGCCGAAAACTTTGTCTTCGATGAAAGTAGGGGCAAACCGCATTCGGGAGATTGTTCTGACTTTGCGTAACTTTTCTCGGTTAGATGAAGCCGAGATGAAACCTGTCAACATTCATGAGGGAATCGATAGTACCCTCGTGATTTTGCACAATCGCCTCAAGCATAAACCAGAGTTTCCGGCTATTCAGGTTATCAAGCAATATGGCAACTTGCCGCTGGTGGAATGTTATGCCGGACAAATGAATCAGGTATTTATGAATATCTTGAATAATTCGATTGATGCTTTGCAGGAGCAAGATAAAGCGCGAAGCTCAGAAGAAATTAAAAAGAAACCCAGCACTTTAACAATTTCTACCCAACTTTTAGACAAGAATTGGGTGAGAATCGGGATTAAAGATAATGGGCCGGGGATGAGTGCAAGTGTCCTAGGGCAACTGTTTGACCCGTTCTTTACAACAAAACCAGTCGGTCAAGGCACTGGACTGGGTTTATCGATTAGCTATCAAATTGTTGTAGAAAAGCATGGCGGAAAGATGAAGTGTCTATCTCGACCTGGGGAAGGTGCAGAGTTTCAAATTGAGATTCCGATCGGGCAAACTTATAAAGTGAACCCCAGCGTCGATCGAGAGGTTCTAGGATAGAGATCCTAGCGAAAACTTTTGATTATTTATGTCTGCTACGTCCCGCTCTCAGGTTCAGTCTTCTACAGACAGTCAGCATCAAAATCAGTTTGATGAAACTGCTCCCGTTGCTAAACAGGGGGTAACGAATAAAAACCCAGCCAGAACGATTCCTCCTCTTTTAGGGGCAAATTTAGCTGAATTAACCCAATGGGTGCTTGCTCAAGGACAACCGGCTTA